>CAYZPL010000007.1:14029-16024 GCA_964480415.1 uncultured Candidatus Izemoplasmatales bacterium | reverse complement strand
GTTGTTGGGTGATAGAGCTTCGAGGGACATGATTTCCTCCCGAGCCGAAGAAGCAACGGTTACAGGTGTCTTCACAATCGACAATGACCAGATCAAATCGGTTCTCGATATGAATGAGATCGATTATGATGATGAACTAAAGATCTATCGATCGATAAGCCAACAGAACAAGAACATCGTCAAGATCAACAATCAGGTTTCTTCACTTAAAACTCTGAAAGACCTTGCGATGTATATTGCCGACATCCATTCGCAGTTCGACACCAACAGATTGATCAATCCGGAGAATTATCTTTCACTGATAGATAATTTCCGAAAAGATAAGATAAAACTGTATTTGAATGAATATCAGAACAAGCTCGAGACATATAAGGAAACCATAAAAGAACTGAATGCACTGGTCAAGGAAAAGGACGATACCACAAAGCAACTTGACCTTTACAAATACCAGCTTGACGAGATCTCCGCGATGGAACTTAAACCAGGAGAGGAAGAAGAGATAACCGAACAGATCAATGTTTTGGAGAACATCGACAAAATCAATTCTAAACTTGAACATACATATGCAAGCTTCAACGACGAGTTGTTGCTGGACAAACTATACGAGATCAAACAGGATCTGGAATCCATCGCAGCCACTTCAAAGGATTTCGAAACCATCTATGAAAGAATCAACGACGCCTATTACGAACTGGACGACATCAATGAGACAATCACGAAGAAAAAGGACTCTTTGAACTATGATCCGGATGATTTCGACAATTTGAATTCACGACTAAACGACTTAGAAAAGCTGCAAAGAAAATACAAGATGAATGTTGTTGAATTGCTTGAATATCAGGATTTCCTGGAAAAAGCCATCGACAAAGTCGAGAACTTCGATGAGATAATAAACGAAAAGAAAGAGGCTTGCAAGAAAGCTTTCGAGGACCTTATGCTTGAAACAAACAAACTGACAAGTTTTCGTAAAGACATCGCCGAAAAGATCACCAAGCAGATCAAGGAGACATTACATGACCTCGTGATCCTTAACGCTGACTTCCGCATCGATTTTCTCCATAACGAACCAAAGGACGAATTCGATGCCAATGCGTTCAAGAGCGACGGACTCGATTCGGTCGAATTCATGATATCGACCAACAAAGGCGAACCGCTCAAGCCTTTAGCCAAGACCGCTTCAGGTGGAGAGATGAGCAGAGTCATGTTGGCGTTCAAGACGATCTTCGTAAGGTCTCAAAAGATATCGACCATCGTTTTTGACGAGATCGATACCGGTATCTCCGGATATATCGCAAAGCAGATCGCCAACAAGATCCAGGAGATATCAAAACTCACGCAAGTTATTTCCATTACCCACATACCGCAGGTAGTCGCGACCGGCACACATCATATCTCGGTTACTAAACAAACTGTCGGCAATATCACTAAAATCAATGCGGATTATCTTGATTATGAGGGAAGAGTCATGGAAATAGCGAAGATGATCAGCGCTGATAAACCGACGAAAGCCGCGCTTGACAGTGCTAAAGAATTGCTTATATCGACATAAGAAAAACGGAAGAATATGATCTTCCGTTTTATAATTTTAAAAAAAAGATGGTTTCCCATCTTTTCATATTATGATTGTGATAATACGTTGATCATTCCATAGATAGCTGCTATCAGCATACCTAAGAACATACCGCCGACCAAAATAATCAAAATTATTCTTCCAGCTTTACTCTTGGTAGGATTGTATGTTTTGATGTATCTTTCCTCGTTTTGTTGTGTTGGCGTCGTTTTTTTGGTCTTATTATTTGGCACTGTCATTCACCTCATCATTTTTTTACTCAATATATTATAAAACAAAATTCAAAAAAAATAAAGGGTTATTTTTCAGGTTGGTAATTTTCTAAAAAATTGATGACTTCTCTGGTGAGTTTTGTCGGAGTTGAGGCCCCACTGGAAACAGAGACGATTTCGACTCCTTTTAAATCATCGGTGTTTATTTCCGTG
>CAYZPL010000007.1:0-14019 GCA_964480415.1 uncultured Candidatus Izemoplasmatales bacterium | reverse complement strand
TTCGTATTTGTCATCTCTCGGCTGATTTTGACGAGGTTTCGGGAATTGTTGCTGCGGGGGTCGCCAACGATAAAACATAGGTCGACATCCTTGTTGGTGTCGATGATCGCGTTCTGTCTCACCCTGGTGGCGTTGCATATCTCCTCAGAAATGATGGCGTTGGGATATCGTTTCAATATTTCAACGTGGATCGGTTCGATCTCTTTTACGCTGAAGGTTGTCTGATTGGTCACGAATACATCGCCAAGTGTTGGAAGTTGATTGAAATCTTCAATGGTCTCCACCAGATGGATCCTATCGCATAGACTTAGGGATGCGACCGCTTCAGGATGGTTGTGTTTCCCGATATAGATTATATCATAACCTTTTTGGCAGAATTCCTTGATCAAGTCATGTGTTTTATATACATCGAAACATGTGGCGTCGATATAATTGAGGTTTCTGGCTTTTATGGCTTCGATTGCGTCCAAACTGGTGCCATGGGCACTGAGGACGATTGTACCGGAATCGATATCATCCAATAGTTCAAGTCTGGATTTCAATGAATCATCCAAAGTTATCACTCCAAGAGAAGTAAGTTCATCGACGACAGCTTTGTTATGGACTATGAAACCAAGAACATATATCGGTTTGGGCACACCGGGATCATTAACGGCTTTTTTTACAAGATCGATAGCACGGCTGACACCTTTACAGAAGCCGCGTGGTGAAATTTTCCTAACAATCATGGCGAATCCTTCCTTTTTGTTTTACAATGCATTAAATATATTATATAATATGTACGAGAAATTTTCAAAGAGGGATTATACCATGAAACAATTTTCTAAGGCATATATCAATGAAGCACTGAAAGCAATAAAATTCACTGAACTGACAAAGGTTCAGGAACAAGTGATCGATATATTCGACAAATACAAGGATATGGTAATCGAAGCAAAGACTGGGTCGGGAAAAACCCATGCTTTTTTATTGCCTATTTTGGATAATATCGATGAGAAGCTCAATCAGGTTCAAGCGGTCATTCTGGCACCGACAAGGGAACTTGCGACCCAGATCCTAAATTTCGCTAACGAACTTGTCTCTTACTCTCCGAAAGAAGTGATTATCGACAGTTTCATCGGTGGAGACGACAGAGCTGATGGCATGAGAAAGTTGAGCAACCGGATGCCGCATATAGCTATAGGAACTCCGGGAAGGCTCAAGGATCTTGTCATAACTGAAAACATTCTCAAGATATATACTGCGAAGTATTTCGTCATTGATGAGGCGGACATGACTCTGGACGAGAACTTCATCATGACCGTGGACAATCTCGCAGCGGCGATTGACGCCAAAGCCAAGTTTATGGTTTTTTCGGCGACGATACCGGTAAGGTTAAAACCGTTCCTGTCCAAATATCTTGACAATCCGATGATGCTAAGTGTCCATCCGGAAGAGATATCGAATCTCAACATAGAGCACTATTTCATAAAGACGAAAGAACAGGACAGATTCCTCTATTTAAGCAAGATCGTCAAAGCTATCAACCCTTATCTTGCGATAATCTTCTGCAATACCAAGGAATCCGCGGAAAAAGTATACGAGTGGATGGTCGTAAACAAACTCAACGCAACATTGATACACGGTGGAATCGACTACCGAAAGAGAAAACAACTGATGAAGCGCGTCAACAGTCTGGAATTCCAGTATGTGGTCGCTACTGACATCCTGGCGAGAGGAATCGATATCGTCGGCACCAGCCACATCATCAATTTCGAATTGCCGAGAGACGTCGAATTCTATATCCATAGGACCGGAAGGACCGGAAGAGTCAATTTTGAAGGTGTCGCACTGTCTCTATATGAATTCAACGATAACAGTTATCTCAATCAGCTTGAAGCCAAAGGCATCAAGTGCGAATACAAAGAGATCAAAAACAATGAGATCGTCGAAGGAACCATAAGAAACAAACGTGAGAAAAGGATCTATGCGGGCGGCAAGATCGAGAAGACGGCTAGAGACATGGTGAGAAGACCGACCAAAGTCAAACCTGGATACAAGAAGAAATATAAACAGGAAGTCGAAGAACAAAAACGCAAACTCAGAAAAAAGAGAAGGAATAAAAATGGCTCTTAATGTTGTTCTATATCAACCGGAGATACCACAGAACACCGGCAACATCATGAGGACATGCGCTGGTACGAACACGGTTCTCCATATTATCAAGCCGATCGGGTTCAAACTCGATCCGAAATACATCAAGAGGACCTCTGTAAATTATCTGGAGCACACCAACTATTTCGTCTATGAAAACTATCAGGATTTTCTCGACAAGAACAAGGGAGAATTCTATTTCATAACGCGATATGGTCAGAAAAACCCGAAAGATTTCGATTTTTCGGATATCAGTAAAAATATATATCTTATCTTCGGAAGAGAATCCACAGGTGTTCCGAAAGAAATACTGCGGGACCATTTGGACAGATGTCTGAGATTGCCGATGACCGACAAGATCAGGTCATTGAATCTCGCAAACACTGTTTGTGTGATGATCTATGAGGTATTGCGTCAACAAGATTATCCCGGATTATTCAAGGAAGAGCCGGAAAGCATGAAAGGCAAGGATTGGCTGATCAAATAGCATCATAATTTTGCGGAAGGAGCAGGATCGATGGAACTTCAAGTAGGAATGGACGTCATATTGCACAGTTACAAGCATAACAAGACATTACATCGCGTCTGGAAACAAGAGACCGTCATTGAAAACAACGACGAATATATCGTTTTGGCCAACAGAAGAACCAAAGTCATCGAAGCGAACGGAAGATTCTGGTACACCAAGGAACCGTCGGTGTCCGTCTTCTTCAAAAACCACTGGTACAACGTCATCGGAATCCTGAAAGATGACGACATCTATTTCTATTGCAATCTGAGTTCACCCGTACTATATGACGAAGAGGCGGTAAAATATGTCGACTATGATTTGGACATCAAAGTCCAATCGGACTTCAAATACGAATTGCTCGATTACAATGAATTCAAAAAGCATGAACTTGTGATGAATTATTCCAAGGACCTGGATGAGATTCTTTTCAACGAACTGGAGAATCTAAAAAGAAGGATTGAAAGAAGAGAAATGCCTTTCGACAAGAAAAACATCTTAGAATGGTATGAAAAATATAAATCACTTAAAGGAGAAGAGTAATGTACAAAGATCCTCGAGTAATTAAACTGGCACATACATTGGTGCATCATTCCACAAATACGCAACCAGGAGACGTTATTATAATCTATGCGGATTTCAAGGCGAAACCTTTGGTGATCGCCTTACATGACGAAATCGTGGCTTCCGGAGGCTATCCTTTCGTGGAGTGGTCGGATACGGATATCACAAGGAGAAACTATCTCGGTTATCCTGATGAAGCATGGAACCTAAAGATCAAATGGTTGGAACAGCAATTGAAAGATATCGATGGATTCATCAGTATCCGTTCCTTTGAATCCGATTATGTCTTTGCGGATGTTCCGCAGGACAAGGTCGGCAAATACCGCAAATTCCTAAAACCGTTGCAACCGACGAGGCTCAGCAAGAAATGGGTCGGACTCAACTATCCGACAGAAGGTTTCGCACAGAAGATGAAAATGAGCTGGGATGAGTATTTCGACTATATGTTCGCTGTTATGAACGTCGACTACGACGCTATGGGAGAAGCGATGCAACCGCTCAAGAAACTCATGGACAAGACCGACAAAGTCAGAATCGTCGGACCGGGAACTGATCTTTCTTTTTCCATCAAAGGTATTAATGTAATCCCATGTTATGGTCAGAACAACATTCCTGACGGCGAGGTATATACCGCACCTGTCAAAGATTCCGTCAACGGGACCATCCAGTACAACACGCCTTCGAAATACAACGGGCACGTATTCGATAATGTCAGATTGACTTTCAAGGACGGAATGATTGTCGATGCATCCGCCGATGGGGACAACGAAGCGCTTCAAGGTATTTTAGATACCGACGAAGGCTCGAGATATGTTGGCGAATTCGCTATAGGTGTCAATCCGATGATCAAGCAACCGATGACCGATATCCTTTTTGACGAAAAGATCGCCGGATCGATCCACTTCACACCGGGAATGTCGTACGAGGCTGCGCCTAACGGCAATGACAGTGCGGTACATTGGGATCTGGTACTTATCCAAACTCCTGAATACGGCGGAGGAGAAATATACTTCGACGATGTATTGATAAGAAAAGACGGACTTTTCGTGGTTGACGAACTGTTGGCGTTGAATCCGGAAAATCTCAAATAGACTAGATTATGAAATTAAGGCTTTGACTGGTTATTACCTGGCAAGGCCTTATTGCTTTCAAATGGCTAAAAATAAAAATATATGTTTTGTAATTTGGCTATTTTTATGCTATAATCTTATGTTAGGAAGTGATAAAAATGGAATTAGTATACAGAGCGAAAAAACCGGAAACGATAGCTCGTTTCATACATGAAAACAATATTCCTTTACAACTTATCGTAAAAGAAGAAAAGCATTATCAGATTTTCGTGAACAAAGTTCACAAGAAAAGAAGCGATACTGTTAAAAAAGGAGAAAAGATTCACTTCCTGATCGTAGACGAAGGACTTGACAAACGTATCAAACCGGAACCAATGGAATTGAATGTGGTTTTTGAGGATGAATATCTGTTGGTAGTCAATAAACCGAGCAACATGCAGATGATGATCTCAAAATCGCATATGACCGGAACTCTCGCAAACGGAGTATGTCAATATTTCGTGGAAAAGGGCATCAATTCAAAAATCCATTTTGTCACAAAACTCGATAAAGAAGCTTCGGGACTTATCGTCATCGCGAAACATAAGTTCATCAAATACCTATTAAGCAATAAAACTGACAATGCGGTTCAATATCAGTTCAAAGCCATAGTCGAAGGCATTCTCGACTTGAAAGAGAACGAAATCCCGTTACCGATCCAAAGACTTGAAGGTTCAGTAGTCCGTGAAGTATCCGAATCAGGAGAAGAATGTCTGACTCATTACAAGGTCACAAAAGAATTCGATAATTATTCCTTGTTGAAAGTCACCGTAAAGAACAAAAAGGCTCATCAGATCAGAGTGCATTTCTCATTCTTCGGCTTTCCGATTGTGGGTGATGAACTCTATAACAAGAGCAAACATGGCGTTTCGGAGATACTGCTTTTCTGCGACCGTGTGAAATTCATTCATCCGATAACCGATAAAGAGATGGACTTGGAACTGGAACTGCCGCAAAGTTTCCAGCAATTCATTTCCGGAGTGAAAAGATAAAAAAAGCGCTACCCTATAAGGTAGTGCATTTTTTTTGAATTCCAGTTTTAGAACATGCCTGAAAGCTGGTTAAGTACATCAGGGAAGAAAGAAGCAATAACGACAAAAGCCAAAATAATGAAGAAAATGAATGCTAGTAGTTTCTTTCCTGCAACGAATTCAAGCCCCGCTAGTGCAACAACCACCAAGACTGAATAGGTTTTAATGACACTAAGGATATTCATGATATCACTTGGGATACCGAATCCAATCAAACCTTTCAGAGCAAGAAAGGCGTAAAGCAATACTGTTAAAAATCCAAACAATTGTCCTAAACCATTAAAAATTTGTTTCACTTAAAAGTCCCCCTTCTAAAATTTTTATTTTTGTATATAACTCAATAACAATTTCAAAGTATTCATGAGAGCATTCTTGTGAGTGCGTTCCATTCCGTGAGAGGCGTGCACGCCAGGGCCGATAAGTCCGCCTCTGATGTCTTGACCGCCATGTAATGCGGCAGAGACATCCGAACCATAGAACGGATAGATGTCTGTTGCATATCCGAGATTGTCCTTTTTAGACAAAGCGACAAGATCGGATACGATCTTATAATCGTATGGACCACTTGAATCCTTGCAACAGATGGATACCATTTCCTCGGTACAAGATAAATCATCGCCAATACATCCCATGTCAACAGCAATAAGCTCGTCGACATAAGGAATGTAAGCTGCGCCATGTCCAACTTCCTCATAGGTGCTGATGATTATTTTCAGTGTGCTTGTGGGAATGATATCATTTTCCTTGATATTTTTCAATAAACCCATTAAAATCGATACGGAAATTTTGTCATCGAGAAACCGGCTCTTGATGAATCCTGATTCGGTAATAATCGTCTTAGGATCGATGAAAATGTAATCTCCGGCAGCAATTCCTAGTTTCAATACATCGTCTTTGTTATTGACCACCTCATCGATTCTGACCATCATGTCATTTGGAGTTCTTGATTTTGTGGTCGAGTCCTTAAATACGTGTGCTGAAGGGCTAGTTGAAAGAAATGTACCGGTATATGTTTTGCCATCTCTTGTACGAATATAGCAATATTCGCCATCAAGTGTGGCCCAGATCGGTCCCCCGATCGGTGTGAATTTAAGTTCTCCCTTCGATGTTATGCTTCTAACCATGGCACCTAATGTATCGACATGAGCGGAAAGCCCTAGGATATGGTCGGTCTTTCCAGGGATCGTTATAATCAGATTGCCCTTTTTCGTTGGTTCCGAAGCAAATCCGAACGAGTCGGTTTCCTTTTTCACAAAGTCGATTACTTCCTTTGTATAACCGCTTGGAGAAGGTATAGCGAGGATTTCTTTCGCAAAATTCAATATGTAAGATATATCAGTTTTCATTTTATCACCTAAAAATATTATAACATATATTACTTTGCATCAAATATCATAATTGCTTTTATTTATTTTTTTTATATGTTAAAATAAAGAGGAGGAGATGGTCAGATGATTATCGTATTCGGGGGCGCGTTCAACCCGCCTACTATAGCGCATAAAGAAATCTACTACCACATACAGAAATCGATTGATTTTGATGAATTCATCTATCTGCCAGTATCAAATTTATATACCAAATCTTCACTGATTGCAAATCATCATCGGGCCAATATGTTGGAACTGCTGACAAAAGGATTGAAAAAAGCGACAGTTTCCTTGCTGGAATTGTCAGACAGCGATTTTCTGGGTACATACCAGAGCCTTTTGAGAATTCAGGAAAAGTACCCTCAAGAGGAAGTCGCATTCGTCATCGGTGCCGATAACCTAGGGAGCATCCATAAATGGATCAATGCCAGGAATCTCCTGATCGATTTCAAGTTCGTCGTCATCAACAGAGACAAGCTGGACATCGTAAAAGTGATTGAAAAAGACAATTTTCTGAAAGAGTTCAAAGACCGTTTCATCATCCTTCCCCATTTTGATTCAGACATATCTTCCACGATATTCCGGGAAACGCTTGACCCCGCTTATGTGACCGAGGAGATATACGACTATATTATGAAAAACGATTTATATCGAGGTAACTGATATGTATAAAGGCTTCGTCAAAGTTTCGCTGATATCGCCTAAGCTTGAAATCGGCAATCCTAAATTTAATATCGAAGAAATGCTCAGGGCATTAGAAGGCAACAAGAGCTCGATTGTGTTGTTTCCGGAACTTGCGGTGACAGGATATTCTTGTGGAGACATTTTTTTCCAGAATAGCCTCTTCAAAGATAGCGACCAGGCTGTAGAACATTTTCTGAAAACCAACCAGTTCAAAGGGATTGTCATTTTCGGTATGGCTTTGGTTGTCGAGGAAATGGTTCTCAATACGGCATTAGTGGTTCAAGAAGACAAGATTCTGGGAATCGTTCCCAAGTTCTATCTTCCTAATTATAGAGAATATTACGAAAAACGCTGGTTCAATAGCGGATTCGATCTCGTCGAACAGGTAAAGAGTGTCAAATATCTTGGTAGTGAAATACCTTTCGGAAACATCATATTCGAATACGAGGATATAAAATTCGGAATCGAGATTTGTGAGGATATGTGGGCAACCATAACACCTGGTAATCTATTGAGTGTCAACGGTGCGAATATCATCTTCAACATATCCGCTTCCAATGAAACCGTGGGCAAAGAAGAGATCAGAAGAAATGCCGTACTGGAGCATTCCAGAAAGAATTGTGGAATATATGTATATTGTTCTGCAGGAGCCAGCGAGTCAAGTTCGGAGACTGTCTTTTCGGGACACAATATCGTCGCTCACAATGCCAGCCTGATCAAGGATGTCGATGTATTCTCACTTGAAACCGAGCGGCTGGATGTCGATCTCGACATCGAGAGACTTGCTTATGAGCGTCGCAGCAATTCCAGTTTCAGAGATTCGATTCTTAAATACAGATACAAATATCAAAATGTCAAATTCACTTTGGATGAGGATCCGAAATTCAAATTTAGCGATCCGATAGACAAACTGCCTTATGTTCCTAAGAAGGATATATACAACAAGTTCAGGAAGATTGCGTCAATCCAGGAATTCGGCTTGGCTAAGCGATTATCACATATCGGTGCCAAGAGTCTTGTTGTGGGAATCAGTGGTGGCCTCGATTCGTCATTGGCTTTGCTTGTGGCTGTCAACGCCTTTGATTATCTTAGCCTTGACAGAAAAGGGATCAAGGCTATAACAATGCCGGCTTTGCATACGTCAAACAGAACGAACGCGAACGCGAAGACACTGATGAAGCTCTTAGGAGTAACGAGTGAGGAGATCGATCTCAAGGAACATGTCAACGCCCATCTGAAACTGCTTGGACATGATCAAAAGACTGAAGACACCACTTATGAAAACACACAGGCAAGAGCCAGAACCATGGTATTGATGAATCTGGCCAACAAATATAAAGGCATCGTTCTAGGCACTGGTGACCTCTCCGAGATCGCTCTTGGTTGGTCGACCTACAACGGTGACCAGATGTCGATGTACAACGTTAACGGCGGCATCCCTAAGACTGTCGTCAAATTCATGATCAAGGCTTATGCGGACTACGTTTTCAGCGATGAGATCAAAGCCTGCCTTTACGATATACTCGATACGCCGATCACTCCGGAACTGAAATCGAAACAGGAAACCGAAGATATCATCGGCAAGTATGAAATCAACGATTTCATTCTGTACCGTTTCCTTAATTGCGGCGACGGCAAGGATCGGATCAAGTATCTTCTCAATTACGCTTTCGACTTAAACAAAGAAGAGATAGAAAAATACGTAGAGAACTTCTTCAAACGTTTCTATTCACAACAATTCAAAAGAACGGCCAGTCCCGACTCGCCGAAAGTCTTTGATTATGCACTTTCTCCTAGAGCGGACTACCGCATACCATCGGATGTGAAAAGATCATCATGAGCAAGAAGAAAGTTATCGTCGGACTAAGCGGAGGCGTCGACTCTAGTGTCAGCGCCTATTTATTGTTGAAGCAAGGTTATGATGTCGAAGGATTGTTCATGAGAAACTGGGATTCTGCCATCAACAACGATGTTTTGGGAAATCCGGATTTGGACAACGATGTCTGTCCTCAAGAAGAAGATTATATGGATGCTTTGGCTGTAGCCGAAAATCTTGGTATCAAGTTGCATCGGCATGATTTCGTCAAGGAATATTGGGACAATGTCTTTACCTACTTCATCGACGAATATAAAAAAGCGAGGACACCTAACCCGGATATCCTCTGTAACAAATATATCAAATTCGATACTTTCCGCGATGTCGCAAAAGGTCTGGGAGCCGACTATATAGCTTACGGACATTATGCGAGAGTCAGGGAGAAGGACGGAGAAATCGAATTGCTGAGAGGAATAGACCGAAACAAGGACCAGACCTATTTCCTTTCACAGCTCAAACAGGACCAGTTGAAAGATACATTGTTCCCTGTTGGTGAAATAACCAAGAGCGAAGTAAGAAGGATCGCTGCTAAAATCAATATTCCGACAGCCAAGAAGAAAGATTCCACGGGTATCTGTTTCATCGGGGAAAGGAATTTCCGCGAGTTCCTCAAGAATTATATTTATACAAAACCAGGAGACATAGTCGCTGACGATGGTAACGTCATCGGCAGACACGAGGGCTTGATGTATTATACGATCGGCCAGAGAAAAGGCCTTAACATCGGTGGTAACAAACTATATGAAAACAAACCTTGGTTCGTCATCGGCAAAGACTTGGAAAACAACGTATTAATAGCTGGACAAGGTATCAACCATCCGACACTTTACGCTGATATGGCGATCGTGGACGACATCAATTGGATTCCAAAGGAAAAATTTAGCGGTGAATTCCATTGCACCGCAAAATTCAGATATCGTCAGGCCGATGTTGATGTGGTTTTGAAATGGCTTCACGAAGATAATATGGAAGTCAGATTCAAAACCGATGTCAGAGCGGTCACGCCCGGACAGGCGGCTGTATTCTATGACGGTGAAATCTGTCTTGGTGGCGGCACGATCAAAGCCGCATACAAGAACGGTATCAAAAGAAACTATTAGGAGGGATAATATCGCAAAACTAGGTTTATGCCTTTCCGGAGGCGGCGGCAGAGGCGCATATCAGATCGGCGCTTGCCTGGCGCTTAGGGATCTAGGCTATTTCGATCAAGTTGAGGTATATTCCGGAACCAGTATCGGTTCCGTCAATGCGGCATTTCTTGCGACAATGCCTATCGATAAAGTCAAGGACATCTGGCTTTCCATCAACAATGAAAGCATGAAAGCAGAAGAAAGTTTCTTCAAACGTCTGCGTCATGAAAAGCTAGATATGTTCCACAACGGCATCTACCGCATCAATAATCTGGAAAAGACCTTGAAGGAATATATCGATATCGACAAGATCAGACAGAATGAAATATATATAACCCTTTCCGGAGCCGGTTTGGCCGATTCCGGAGTAACGGGACTCTTGAGGGCTTCTTATGCCCACTATATCAAAAAGGAGCCACAAGCCATATATTCACCACTTCATCTTCAAGAAAAATCGAAGATATACAAACAGATATTGGCAAGTTGTTCGATTCCGATCGCCTTCGCATCGGTCAATCTCGATGGCAAGCAATACTACGACGGTGGCATTTTCGACAACGTCCCCGTAAAACCTTTGGTCGATGCGGGATGTGATACGATCATCGTCATCCATCTGCATAAATACAATTTCTTCGACCCGCAGAAGTATCCAAACGTCAAATTCCATGAGATAATCCACAAGAGGGGATTGGGCGGCATTCTGAACTTCGATCCGAAACAGACGGAAAAGCGGATCGAATATGGATATCAGGACGCAATCGAATATTTCAGAAACAATCAGCTTTTTTAGAAGAAAACAATCTCCTTATCGGTATTATTACCAATGAGGAGGTTTTTTTATGAAAAAATTATTCATTTTCTTTGGTTTGATCGGAGTATGCTTTCTGAATATGTTGTTTACAGTCAACGCGGAACAGTACCAGAATTATCAGGAGATCGTATTCGACAATGACGAGGCCAAACTCTTGAAACATTTTACTGACAACGAATATACCAAGTATTATAACGCTATAAACAAAAGACGTTTCATCGGGTGGAACATAAGCATCGTAAATAAGAATGAACCCGTAGAGTTCGTATCGGAAACGAAACTCAAAATCTACAACAATGGATTTTCAACGATAGCCCACAACATCAGCCTGGAGACGAAAGAAGAAACGAAATTCCAGATATCGGTCTCCGGAGGCGTCAAAGCCAGTGGCAGTGGTAGCAAAGCCAAGTTCAAGGGATCGCTTGACGCAGAAATCAAGTCCGAGGTCTCGTATTCGTCAATCAAAACGAAAAAGGAATCATATGAATTCAAGATAACCGTCGATCCCAAGACCTATGTAAAAATCATCACGAGAGGCAAAGGCGAGATCAGTAATGGCGTCGGCAAGAGTTATTTCTTCTGGATCGAGACCGGCAAGGGCGGATGGGAAACCTTCACGGTCCAGACTGAGTACTATGAGATCATCAAGGACAGAATCCAATGAAAAAGTATTTTCTTATCGTGCTTGCGGGTTATATCATAGTCGCAGGAGGATTGGCGCTTTTCGTCAAGGAGAAACCGTCCGAGATCAGTGTGCTTTCAAAAGAGATGGTTTATTCGAGAATCATGACAGATCCTTCGGAAACGATCGATATACCCATCTATTTCAGTTACAAAGACAGTTTCATGACCGAAATGACCAATATCGACAAGGTGATGCTTTCATCTAAGCGAGACGAAGTGGCGTTGACGCCAGTTAATATCGATGAACGGGAATCAGAGATATATGCTGGAAAAGAATATACCTTTTACATATTCTCTTTCCAAGTCGACAATCCCGTCGTTGACGATGTCAAGCTAACTTTCCCGGGAGCGACGCTTGAAATCATATACAAGAACGAAGTGGAAATGGACTTGTCAATCGGCGATGTCAATCTGCTTTTCGATGGGATCGAGAACAACAGCCATATGGAGATGTCGAGGATGTATGCGACGACAGGAATAGAAGCTGGTGTGGAATATGTATCGGGAGTCGTGATCAGTTTCGACGTTCATACCGAACAGGCGGTAGATATAACTGATATCGAGGTCAATTGCGAAAATGCCCGGCTCGACATTGACAATGCGATATTGGTAACCGAACCTCCTGAAATGGACAGTGATGTCGGGACCATACTTGGATATGAATACGCAAGTATCGTGACAGAATTTGATGAACAGGTCCCGTTCACACTGAAAGATCAGGCCATGTATTTCATACCTGTGCAGTACAAGACCTTGAAATCGATCAATCGCTTTCCCATGATAATTACTTATAGAACCAATGGCCAGCAGTATGAATACAAGATCGACGACTTTCTTTTCTATTCGACAGATTTCGGATTGGAAACCGCTAATGAAAACATTAGAGAATATAACTATCAGTATCGATAATCTGACAAAAAGGTATTTCAAGAAGTACGGAGTCGAAAAAGTGACGACGACATTCCAACAAGGTAATCTGAATCTTCTTGTTGGCGAGAACGGTTCGGGAAAATCGACTCTTTTGAAATGTATCATGGGTCTTGTGAATTACGAAGGGAAAGTCATAAAAAGGAAGTTCAGGATCGGCTACGCTCCCGAGGAGTATTTGATGCCCGAATTCATGAGCGTAATGGAGTTTTTGAAGAACATCGGCAGGATTAAGGGCATAAACGGATTGATGATAGATCTTTTCTTCGAATCGTATCTCAAACTGTTCAATCTTTATCAACATCGAAACAAACCGATAAGGTCCTTATCGAACGGCATGAAGCAGAAAGTCAACCTCCTGCAGGCTTTTATCCATGAACCGAAGATACTTATCTTGGATGAACCGCTTGCGTCTTTGGATGAGAACACCCAGAAGAAGCTGATCGAAATAATCAATGATTGGACACGCGATAGACTGGTGATCATCTCCACCCATAGACCGGACAAATTCCGAAGTCGCAATAAGAAACTGTATTTGATGGAAAACGGAAGACTTGTGGAAGATGAATTACACTAGACTGCATCTTGGCTATCTGCTCAACAAGTATGTGTTGTTGATAATTATTCTTTTCGTTGTCTTCCTAGATTTCGGAATCGTCTATAATTCAGGTATCTTCCAAGGCTTTTCTGTTATTGATCTTGAAAGAGAGGAATATTATCAGACGTTCTTTTTCGATTCCGTACAGATGATCAAGATAGCTGGTGTGGTGTTCTCAGTGATTATAGCCGCTTTATCGGGAATGTCAAGCAACACTCATATGGCCGTTTACACAGTTCAGGACAAACGCGGTAAATGGTCATTCATCGTAGCCAGGATTTTAGCTGTAAGCTTCATCTGTTTGATGTTCTATCTCGCTTATTGGCTTTTTTATCTTGCTTTCACCAATCTATTCCTGCCGTTTGTAATAGATTATCAAGCGATAACATCTGTCTTCGCCATGACGTTTCTCCAAGGACTGGTATACGTCTTCGCAACGATGTTTCTGATGCAGTTCTTATCAAGTTTCTTCGTAACAGTGATACCACTTGTCCTGTTTTGGATACTGGAAGGAAATTCCGGATATGAAGCGGTGAAATCGAATCGATTATTATGGGAATTATCGAAAATTCTACCCGATATAGTCTATTCCGAAAA
>CAYZPL010000006.1:0-16174 GCA_964480415.1 uncultured Candidatus Izemoplasmatales bacterium | reverse complement strand
CGATACTTGGAACCGGCGTCAATCCGGGAATGATGATGGACCTATTGGCCATCTGTATCTCTGGAGTAATGGAAGAAGTCGGCGATATGGAGATTTCAAGAATCAATTCCTTGTCTCCGTTCGGAAAAACCGTGATGGAGGAACAGGGTGTAGGTTTGACTGTGGACGAATTCGAAAGTAAAAAGGCAGCCGGTGACATCGCCGGACATGTCGGTTTCAGCGAATCCACCCGCATGATCGCAGATGCACTTGGTCTCAAAATCGAAGATTTCCGACAATCGATGTCACCGATAATAACGGATGTTGACAGAAAATCCCCTTACGGTTTCGCCAAAAAAGGCGATGTCTGCGGTGTCGACATGAGATCTTCCACTCTTCTTGAAAATGGTCATACAATCATTATGGTCCATCCGCAACAAATCGAACCTGAACTTTCCGGAACAAGTACCGGAGATTATATCAAGATCAAAGGTAACCCTGAGATCAATTTGTCGAATGTTCCGGAAGTCGAGGGCGGGATCGGTACGATCGCAATCTGTGTGAACATGATCCCCCACGTGATAAATTCAAAACCTGGTCTGAAGACCATGATTGATCTTCCGGTACCTCGGGCGATAATGGGAGATGTAAGAAATCTAATCGATTGGGAGTGATGTTATGATCAAGAAAAATTCATGGGTTCAAATCTCAAAAGTAATACTGCAGCCTAATGAACGAGCAGAAAATCTTCCGGAACCGACGAAAAAAGTTCCTCTGAAAATGTGGATCAAAGGCTATTTGCTTGAAGATGCCAAAATCGGTGATGAAGTGAATATCAAAACCATTACCGGTAGATTGGAAAACGGGATTCTGCTGAAAGAAAATCCTAGTTACATGCATAATTACGGACAATTCGTTCCTGAGATCCTTGAAATAGACAGAATAGTCAAATCGACTCTTTACGGAGGTGACGGTAATGAATGATTCATACTTAGCTGTCATGTCCAGAAAGAATCAGATCATGAAGACTTCCGTGGGAATAAACTATGATTTATACGAAGGAAAATATATCAATTTCGATTATGAGAAAATGTTGTCCGATTGCGGATATAAATTGGAAGAGATAAGAAAAATACAAAACGAATTCGGAGTAGGCAATACGCCTCTCAAAGAATGCAAAAACATAACGGCTTTGGCGAGAAAAATTTCCAAGCCGGGTTTTGGTGCGCGCATTTTCATCAAGGACGAAGCACTAAACGATTCCGGAAGTTTCAAAGCCAGACGCGCAAGCATCGCTTGTTATCAGGCTAAGAAATTAGGGTTCAAGGGAGTCATCGCCGCTACTTCGGGCAATTACGGAGCCGCTGTCGCATCACAGGCTGCCAAACACGGACTTAAATGCATTATAGTCCAGGAATGTTTTGATTCCAAAGGTGTGGGACAACCGGAGATCATCGAAAAAGCTAGAGCATGTGAAGCTTACGGAGCCGAAGTGGTCCAGTTGAGTGTCGGTCCCGAACTGTTCTACAAGTTTCTTCTGCTTCTGGAAGAAACCAAATATTTCAACGCTTCACTGTATACTCCTTATGGAATCATGGGCATCGAGACATTGGGAGCCGAACTTATCGAAGATTGCCTATCCCAAACCGGACAGGTCCCCGATATGGTAGTATGTACCAACGCCGGAGGAGGAAACCTTACCGGTACCGCAAGAGGCATCAGAAAAACCACTGACAAGAAAGTAGAGATCGTCGGAGCCAGTGTCAATCTCAAGGGATTGCACATGGCAAGCGACGAGGATTTCAATAGAAAATCCTTCACGACGGGACACACCGGGTTCGGACTTCCATTCATCTTGAATCCGGACCGAAGCGATGTCCCGAGATCGGCCGCAAGAGCATTAAGATATATCGACAGATATGTCACCGTCAATCAAGGCGAAGTATTTTTCATGACCGAGACATTGGCTGCTTTGGAAGGAATAGAAAGAGGACCTGCAGGCAACACTTCTTTAGCCGCGGCTTTCTCACTGGCACAAGAACTCAAAGAAAATCAGATAATCGTTGTCCAGGAAACCGAATATACCGGCGCCGGAAAACATCATCAGGCACAACTCTCCTTCGCCAGAGAAAACGGAATAGATATCCGTTTCGGTAATCCGGAAGATGAAGTTCCCGGCAAATCGATCATCTTGCCGAAAACAGTCGATCTGATCAAGACAAGAGACATCGATCTCGATTTCATCAGAAAGAGATTTATTCAAAATCATATTCAAGGACATAACAAACTGACATTGAAAGATTTGGAATTCCTAGTTGAGGAAACCAATACTTCAATGGATTACATAAGACAGGAAATCACCAAATACGATATCGAATTGGAGGATGAAGATGATTAGCAGCAAAACCAGAAAAGACGACTTCGAACAAAGAAGGAAACATCTCGCGAATCTTACCGATAAAGAACTTAAGGCAAAATTCTGGAATCTTGCGGAAAAAGCCGTCGATCCTTTAATTGATCTGGCGTATAAGAACACGTCACCCGCAATCGAAAGGAGCGTGCTTTTAAGAATGGGATTTTCCAGTCTTGAGGCGAAAGATATCGTTGATAAAGTTATCAACAACGGGCTTATCGGCAAAGGTGCCGGTCATATCGTCTATCGCCTCGCCAAATTGGAAAACATCGATATCAGAACCGCCGGAATGAAACTCGTGCATGACCAGGGATTCGACAAGGTCAAGAAAAGTTTCGGGGTGTCAAAATGAAAATAAACGAGAAACTTGACATAAGAGCTATCCTCAGGGATCTTGACAAATACGAACCAAGACGTAGAGGCTGGACATGGAGAAAACCCGTGCATAATCTGCAAATGGGAGATAATGTCTATTCGGATGCCAGCGAGCCGCTTTTAAACAGCGTCCCGTTACCGGCTGCCAAATATTTCGGCAACATCGATCCGCAACCGATCCAGGTCATAACATCGGAAATCGCCTCCGGTCGTTTTGAAGATGATATCAGAAGAATGAGAATGGCCGCTTGGCACGGCGCCGATCATCTGATGGTGATCAGAACCGCCGGCCAATCCCATTTCGACGGATTGATCGAAGGTACGCCTCAAGGTATAGGCGGTGTGCCGATCACAAGGAAACAGGTGAGAGCCCAAAGAAAAGCTTTGGACATCATCGAAGACGAGGTCGGAAGACCGATAAATTATCATTCATATGTCTCCGGCGTAGCCGGTCCGGACATCGCCGTCATGTTCGCCGAGGAAGGCGTGAACGGAGCCCATCAGGATCCGCAATACAATGTCCTTTACAGAAACATCAACATGATCAGATCATTCGTCGATGCCGCCGAATCGAAAAAAATAATGTCCTGGGCGGACATTCTGCAGATCGACGGTGCTCATAACGCCAACGCGACCGCCATGGTCGCATGGAAAGTCATGCCCGAGCTTATGGTCCAACACGCCATCAACAGTCTGTTTTCCGTGAAAGCTGGAATAAAGAAGGATAATATCGCCCTTTCGACTGTACCCCCTACTGCCGCTCCCGCACCTGATCTGAAAATAAATCTTCCTTATGCTAAGGCTTTGAGGGATTTCTTTGACGAATACAAGATGCGTGCCCAAATGAATACGAAATATATGGAATCATCGACGAGAGAAGCCACGGTGACCCATGTTCTGAACATGATGATCTCCAAACTGACTTCCGCCGATATCCAATCGACGATCACACCCGACGAAGGTAGAAACGTGCCATGGCATATGTACAACGTCGAAGCCTGTGATACTGCCAAACAAGCTTTGATCGGCATGGACGGGCTATTGGAGATGGTCGAACTCAAAAATGACGGATATCTCAAGGATAAAGTAAGAGAGCTTAAGGAAAGAGCGATTCTCTTCTTTGAGGAACTGCTTGAAGACGGTGGATATTTCCAAGCCGTCGAAGATGGTTTCTTCATCGACTCGGGAATATATCCCGAAAGAAACGGTGACGGCATCTCCCGCAAGATGAACGGAGGCGTTGGCGCCAACACCGTATATGAAAGAGACGAAGACTACTTCGCTCCTGTAACCGCACATTTCGGTTATAACAATATAGAACAATACGGTCTGCAAAAAGGTGAAAATCCTGCGAAACTTATCGGTGGTTGCACATTTGAAGACCGTTCGAAGATTCAGTACATCGATGAACTCGATGAAGAAGACAACGTCGACAAGAGACTTCAAGAAACCGATAAATATCGAAATTCCAATCTGATCAAACCTGAAGTGGAATGGCTTGGCGACGGAACCGTCGTCATCGATGTCACTTTACCTACTTCGATCAGATACGCGGAAGCCGCAGCTCTTAAAATCGCTGAAAGGATGAATCTTCTGGAGGCTGAAGTGATCCACAAGGAGACATTGCAGATGGCTGAAGCCACAAGAATCCAGGTCAAAGGCAAAGTCGATTTCGACATTGATCTCAGTGAACTTGTCCTGCCTGAAGAGCCGGATTTGCTGACGGATGATGAAATCAAGGAATACGTTCACGACTACCCGCTCACGATCGTAGCCGGTACTGTCGGTGAAGACGAACACTCTGTGGGCCTGCGTGAGATAATCGACATCAAACATGGCGGTATCGAGAAATACGGCATCAAATGCATCTACCTCGGTACCAGTGTGCCAATCACCAAATTGGTGGACGCAGCCATCGAAGCAAACGCCGATGCGATTTTGATGTCGACGATAATATCTCATGACGACATCCATTATAAAAATATGAAGAAGATACATGAGTATGCCATCGAAAAAGGTATCAGGGATAAATTGATCATAGTGGCCGGAGGAACACAGGTCACACCTGAATTAGCGAAAAAACAAGGTGTCGACGCCGGGTTCGGAAGAGGAACCAAAGGTCGTCATGTCGCCTCGTTCCTAGTAAAGAAAAAGGAAGAAATGAATGAAAGTTGATGCACTTGTTGCGGAAATAGGTTCGACTACGACAGTAGTCAACGCTTTTGACGGATTGGATACAGACAATCCCCGTTTTGTCGGAAGTGGGTTTTCTCCTACTACCGTTCTTGAGGGAGACGTGACAGTCGGTCTGAACAAAGCGATTGAAGAACTGAAAAAGAACTTAGGCGAAAAAGAACTTACTGCCAACGAGATCTTTGCCAGTTCAAGTGCAGCCGGCGGATTGAAAATGAGCGTGCACGGACTGGTTTATGACATGACGGTAAAAGCCGCGAAGGAAGCCGCTTTGGGTGCCGGCGCAAACATCAAGATGATTACTTCTGGGATTCTTGATGAATATCATATGGAAGAGATCAGAAATTTGCATCTGAATATCATCATGATTGCCGGAGGAGTCGATTACGGTGAAAAGACTACCGCTTTGAAAAATGCTAAGACAATCGCCGGAATGAAACTTGACATCCCTGTTATCTATGCCGGTAATATCGCAAACCATAACATGGTAAAGAAATACTTCCGTGAAAACAATCAGGAAGAATATCTATATATATCAGATAACGTCTATCCGATGATAGATGTTTTGGAAGTGGAAAAAACCAGAAAGATCATTCAGGACGCTTTCGAGAAACATATCATCCACGCTCCGGGAATGGAAAAGATCAAAGAGATAGTAAATGAAAGCATCATTCCTACTCCTGGCGCCGTACTGCAGGCTTCGGTACTGCTTGAAAAATCAATCGGAGACCTTATAACAGTCGACATTGGCGGTGCTACTACTGACATACATTCCGTAACTTCGGGCAAGGAAGAAGTCGAAAAGATACTTATATCGCCCGAACCGTTCGCCAAACGAACAGTCGAAGGTGATCTCGGAGTCTACCTCAACAAGGATAATCTGATCTATGCAATCGGCAAAGATAAACTCATTAATCAGCTCGGACTTACCGAGTTCGAACTCGATGAGTTGATTCAAAACTACAAACCGATTCCGGATCAAGCCCAGGAACGATTGACCGAAATCCTTGCGCAAGAGGCTTTCTCAATGTCGCTGGAAAGGCATTCAGGACGTTTCGTACACATGTATAATGCTTCAGGAAAAGTGACTTACGCAGAAGGCAAGGATCTGACAAACGTAAAATATGTCATCGGAACCGGCGGCGCCCTGACAAGACTAGGAAGTGGCAGAAAAATCATGGAAACCGTTTTGCACAAAAAAAACGACATGATTCTGAAACCTCCGACTGATGTGAAAATTATGATTGACAATGATTATATCATGGCATCCTTGGGTGTGCTCGCGAAAAAACATCCGGAAGCGGCTTTGAAACTACTTAAGAAGAGTCTAGAAATTGGAGGATAATATGTATCCGAGAATAACAATTGAAATTGACAAGTTGAAAGATAACGCCAGAGAAATCGTTCAGATGTCCAAAGCTAATGGTATAGAATATATCACCGCAGTCGTCAAAGCGTTCGCTGGCGATGTTTTCGTGACCAAAAGTCTGCTCGGAACAGGAATCAAGAACATCGGAGATTCCCGTATCCAAAATCTGATTTTGTACAAAACTCTGCCAATCAAAAAGATGTTGTTGAGGATCCCGATGATTTCAGAGATAGAGGATGTCGTCAGATATGCGGACATCTCTTTGAATTCAGAACTTGAAACCATCACACTTCTCGACAAGGAAGCAAGACGACAAGGCAAGATCCATGAGATCATTGTCATGTTCGATCTCGGTGACCTTCGCGAAGGTATTTATTATACAGACGATTATCTTGGAACGATTGAACAGATCAAACAGATGAAATATATCAAAATGCTTGGTATCGGAACGAACCTGACCTGTTATGGCGGGTTGGTCCCTTCTAAAACCATTCTCTCGAGACTGGTCGATATCAAAAACAATATTGAAAACAAACTTGACATCAAACTGGAAATAATCTCCGGAGGAAATTCTTCTTCGCTTTTCCTCTATGGGAAAAATGAGATTCCGGAAGTCATAAATCATCTGCGTTTGGGAGAATCGATCCTCTTCGGCAAAGAGACAGCCTATTCCACCGAAATAAAAGGACTGCACCATAACATATATAAACTTGAAGCGGAAATCATCGAATGTATGACCAAACCAAGTTATCCCGATGGCGAAACTAGCATCAATTCCTTCGGTGAGATTCCTGAAATCGAGGACAAAGGCATAATCAAACGTGCCATTCTCGCAATCGGCAAACAAGATCTGATTTTAGACAATCTGTCTCCGATCGACAAGAAAGTGCATATCCTTGGCGGCAGTTCCGATCATCTGATTTGTGACATAACCGGCACGGATTACAAGTTGGGGGACATTCTCAGTTTTGACATCAACTATCCGGCGCTTGTCCATTTGATGAACTCATCATATGTCGATAAATTCTACAAATAAAAAAACCATCCGAAGATGGTTTGATTACGACTTCCTGTTTCTGATATAGATTACTGTAGTTTCTCTTTTAACTTCGAATTCCTTCATTTTTTCAAAGAAAAACAATGGTCTGATGTTGTCACCATAGTTTCTCGGATGAAAACCCGGGAATTTCTTTAGCAACATCTGTGCTATTAAACTCCAGTAAGCCCAACCGTCGTCTTCCAGGTTGCTATTGATGATATTCTTGAGTTCCTGTTTGATTCTTCTCAAAGGAGTTATCGAACTAACAGTTTTACTCTTGGTTTTCGACTTCTTTGAAGAAGTTGATTCAGATTCCGGTTTGATTTCTTCTTCTGAAATTTGTTTATCGGATGCTAACATCTTGTCAAGATAAGCAAAAGTTTCACAAGAATTGACCAGAGAAATCGGCGTTTTCGATTCACCCATGCCGAATACGAACATGTTGTCTTCTCTCAGTCTCGTCACTAGCTTGGTAAAGTCGCTGTCACTCGAAACGATACAGAAGCTATTGACTTTTCCAGAATAAAGAATATCCATCGCGTCAATGATCAGAGTGAAGTCTGAAGCGTTTTTGCCTGATGTATATGCATACTGTTGGACAGGTGTCAATCCGAACTCGCTCATTTTGAGTTTCCAAGGATTGAGTTGAGGTGTCGTCCAGTCGCCATATACTCTGCGGTAGTTTATCGTCCCGTACTTGTTGGCTTCATCAATGATGATTTCCACATAGCTGGGTGATATGTTTTCCGCATCAATCAATAACGCTATACTCTTATTTTTTATTTCCATATTTCACCTCTACTAAACATTATAACAAACTTTATGCATATTAACTAATAAAAACGCATTTTTCTAGAATTCTAAAGGAGATTTATATGACAAAAAGTGAAAAACTGAATACTTGGATTGAAGAAATCAAAAATTTATGCGCACCTGACGAAATCATTTTTTGGTCAGGGGAAAAAAGCCAGTATATCGAATTGGCCGACGAACTGGTGGAGAATGGCAAAGCCATTCGCCTAAATCCGGCCAAAAGACCAAATTCCCTGCTTTTCCGTTCCGATCCTTCGGATGTCGCAAGGGTTGAACAAAGGACTTTCATCTCCACAAAAGACAAGAAAGATGCCGGTCCCACCAACAACTGGATCTCACCAGATGAGTTGAAACCGGTCATGTTGGGTCTATACAAAAACTGCATGACAGGAAGAAAAATGTATGTGATACCTTTTTCGATGGGACCTATCGGTGGAGAATTGTCGAAACTCGGTATCGAGATCACCGACAGTCCTTATGTGGCACTTAACATGCAGATAATGACAAGAACCGGAGACAAGGTTCTGGAATTGATTGAAAGCGGAGAGGATTTTGTAAAATGTCTCCATTCCGTAGGTTATCCGCTCAAACCCGGTCAAGAAGATCCGAATTGGCCGTGCGCTCCGATGAACAAAAAATATATTTCCCATTTTCCTGAAGAGAATATGATTTGGTCATACGGATCAGGTTATGGCGGAAACGCCTTGCTGGGCAAGAAATGCTTCGCGCTCAGAATCGCTTCCACTATCGCCAAAAAACAAGGTTGGCTGGCAGAACATATGCTGATTCTAAAACTGACTTCACCGGAAAACGAAGTAAAATATATCACTGGGGCCTTCCCAAGTGCTTGCGGCAAGACAAATCTCGCCATGATTAATCTCACTCTTCCTGGTTGGCGGGCCGAAACCCTAGGTGATGACATCGCTTGGATGAAAATCAAGGATGATGGAAAAATGTACGCAATCAATCCTGAATCGGGATTCTTCGGAGTGACTTCAGGGACATCATATAAATCTAATCCGATTGCCATGGAAACCATAAAATCCGACACGATATTCACAAACGTTGCGCTTACTGACGATATGGACGTATGGTGGGATGATAAAAGCGATGAAATTCCCGCCCATTTGATCGACTGGCAAGGCAATGACTGGTATAAAGGCGACAGTAAAAGACCCGATCATCCAAACGCAAGATTCACCACTCCGATCTCAAACTGTCCTTCATTAGCCGAAAACTTTGAAACACCGGTTCCGATTTCCGCGATCCTTTTCGGTGGTAGAAGGCCTACTACTATTCCATTGGTTTATCAAAGCTTCAATTTCAATCACGGTATTTTTATGGGTTCGAACATGGGTTCGGAGATAACCTGCGCCATCATTTCCGATCAGATAGGCCATGTAAGAAGGGATCCTTTCGCAATGTTGCCGTTCATCGGTTACAATATCACAGATTATATCAATCACTGGGTCGAAGTCGGTAAACAATCAACCGAAGAAAAACTTCCGAAAATCTTTTTCGTCAATTGGTTCAGAAAGAACGACAACGGCAGATATTTATGGCCGGGATTCGGCGAGAACAGTCGTATCCTCAAATGGATTCTTGAAAGAACCGACGGAAAAGAGAATTTCGTAAAAACTCCATTGGGTTATGTACCTGATATTGACAAACTTGATCTTTCCAATCTTAATCTTTCCAGAAAAGACCTAGAAACCTTGGTAGAGGTGGACAAAAGCGACTGGAAACAGGAGTTGGTTTCGATTTCTGAATATTATGCAAATACATATAAAGACAACCTGCCGGCAATCCTTAAACAGGAATTCAATGCCCTTAAGGCAAGATTGGGACTTTAGTTTCGCATTTAAGCCTTGAAGTACTTTTCTATCCTAAGCAAAATCGTGATGATTGTGTGATTTTCAATCAAACAAATTGATTATCCTGAACACATATTGTATAATAATCATTGGAAATGAATGTCTTCCTTGGTTAAACCAAAAACGCTAAAAGCTGATGACTTCTTGATAAGTTTTCAGCTTTTTTTATTTGAGAGTAGGTGCTATTTTGGAATATAAAAGTATTCTTTACCCTTACAATCTTGATAATGAAATAAACCAAACTCCACCAGTCTATTTCAAGGATTTGAATTTGGATAAAATCATTGACGGAATAACCCTATGGAACAAATCACTGTCGCCATACTATTTTTCACCATTGAAGAATTTGAAAACAATTGAATTTCGCCAAGAATTGATGGAGGAGATTGAAACAAAAAAACTCTTTGATCATATTAAAGGTTTTTATGAAAATATCATATGGACGAACAAAAGAGTACTCAAAATAAAAAGCCGGCTTGAAAGAACAAACAAGGAGAATAACTTTGTTTCCAAAGGCGACTTGCTTTTCACCCTTGATTCCTATCTTGAGTCCATAAATGATTTTTTTACAAAATTGTCTGCAAAAGGTATAAAATCGGAAGGTCTGACTTCTTTTCTCAACTACTTAGATCAATACATTTCTCAAGATGAGGTTAGGAACTTGGATATTTCCGTCCATACGCTGATAGCCGGATTCAAAAGAATAAGCTATTCGCTTCAGCTTAGTGGCAAAACTGTCAAGGTTCTACCTGACGTCAATCAAGACAATGCATTTTCAAGTAATATAGTCAAACTGTTCCAAAGATTCGATCCAGAGTTCAAAACCCCAACAAAACCGACAAAACATCGACGAATCATATTTGAAGAACATGTGGAAAACTCAATCATGAATGTAATCGCATCTCAAAATAAAGCTATTTTCGAAGAATTAAACCTTTTCACATACAAATACATCAATTTTATTGATGACAAAATAGTCCGATTTGCACAGGAAATTCAATTTTACATCGCATATATTGATTATATGGAAAAGTTCAAGAGCGTTTCCCTTCCGTTTTGTTATCCGATTATCACCGAATATTCAAAGGAAATTTACAATTTCGATGGATATGATCTGGCATTAGCCGATTCTTTCGGTAATAAGAAAAAAGCTATCGTGTGTAATGATTTCGCGTTGGAAAAGTCCGAAAGGATAATTTACATATCAGGGCCTAATCAAGGCGGTAAAACAACATTTGCCAGAGCATTTGGCCAAATCCACTATCTTGCCTCTCTCGGGCTTCCGGTACCTGGGAAAAAAGCCAAATTGCTTCTTTTTGACGATATCTTCACCCATTTTGAAGAGGAAGAAAAAATCGAGGATCTGAATGGTAGGTTGATGAAAGAACTTTCAAAACTCAAGAAATCAATTGATCTGGCCACGGATAAGAGCATAATCATTCTGAATGAAGTTCTCAACTCCACTTCATTAGTTGATGCGATTTACATTAATAAGGAAATCATGAAGAAAATCGAGAAATTGCATTGTTTATGCTTAAATATCACTTTCATGGATGAAATCATCAAATCCGATGAATCATCAATAAGTATGGTCGCCTCCGTTGTCGAGGATTCCACCCCCAAAAGAACATATAAGATAACCAGAGCCGATCCGAACGGCCTAGCTTACGCATCTTATATCGCAAAAAAATATGATTTGACCTACCAGCAGATTAAGGACAGGATAAAAAAATGAAAGCCAACCTATTATATAGCGACAAAGACTTTTCGGAAACGAATAAAAATAACGACTCTCAAAAAACTCTTATCAACGATTTAGGTCTAAATATCATCTTTTCTTCAATGTCGAAAAACGATGATTTCATCAGGACCACATCGCAAAATGTTATCCTCAATCCATTATCCGATTACCAACAAATATCGTATCGTCAAGCTATAATCAAGGATTGTATCAAATATCCGGATTTTGCAAGAAAACTTTATGAACACGTTATTTCTACTTTGAAAAAATTTAAGAAAGACAGTTGGCTTTTCTACTGGAAATACGAGAGTTCATACTCGGATGCCTTGAGCTTGCTTATTATGCTTGTAAATTCACTCATAGAAATCCAAGCATTGACTTTGAACGAGGAATATGCTTTCAATTCACAAGGATTACTCAAATTCAGAAAGCTTTTAAAATCGGAATTCAGTCCTAGTTATTTACTGGAAATCAAAGAGGTCTTAAAAAAACTGAAAGAGACTAAAAGCACGTACATTCATGCAAAAATCGGTGATTTTCTTTATGGAGAAGAATATAGGCTTCTTGACGAAGATTCACAAAAAAAGAACTGGTTTAAATGGTTATTCGCCCCAAAATTCGAATTGGCAGATAGAGATGACAGTGGTTTGGCTGATTTAGCGAAGAGGGTTACCTTGGCATATTTTCCGGTTTCGGAAACGATAAAAAATACTGCCAAGAAAGTACTCGGTTTTTTTGAAACCTTGCATTTCGAAATGGCTTATTATATCGGTTGCCTTAACTTATATGAAACAATGCAGAACATAAACATCGAAATCACATTCCCTGACTTTTCCCGAGAAAACATGTTTACCGACTTGAAAGACATAGCCTTGACTTTATATTCAGATAAGGAAGTCATAGCCAACAGTCTTGCTTATGATGATGCCAATCCCATATTCATCACAGGTCCTAACCAGGGTGGAAAATCAACTTTTTTACGAAGTGTCGGGCAAGCTTATCTATTGATGCAAGCCGGTTTGTTCGTAACCGCCAAATCATTTAGAGCAATGCCGGCGAATAGTATTTTTACTCACTTTAAAAAAGAAGAAGACAGAGACATGGAAAACGGGAAATTAGCTGAAGAGCTGGCAAGAATGAGCAATATAATAAATGTTATTGAGCCTCACTCAGTTATTCTTTTCAATGAATCTTTTGCTTCCACAAATGAAATTGAAGGCTCGGAAATCGCAAGACAGATTATTGAAGCCTTGGTGGAAAAGGACATCAGGGTGGTTTTCGTCACCCACTTCTACCATCTGGCAAAAGAATTCTATAAAAACAGTGATTATCATGCTCTTTTTCTGAGGGCCGAGATATTGTCGGATAAGCAGAGAACGTTCAAGATTGTTCCCGGAAGTCCGCTTCCGACAAGCAATGGCACTGATTTATATGAAAGTGTATTTTGAAAAATTTATCACCGGCTTGCTATTACATCAAAAAAAAACCATCAGTTTTGAAACTACTGATGTTTTTTTTAATTAATAATATAAATTTTCCAATCAAGACAATAAGTATTTAATTTCCTTGCCTTCTATATAGCTTCTTAGGTTCATTCTTGTTAGCTGATACAATCTGTCTTGCATAAAGGGACTTGACGAAGCGTTATGAGGTGTTATAAAGACATTTTCCATAGCCCATAAGGGGCTATTTTTCGGTAAAGGTTCCGGATCGGTTACATCTAGACCGGCACCTCTGATTCCGTTATTTTGCAGGACTTCAATCAGATCTTTCTGCTTGACCAATTTTCCTCTTCCGACGTTGATGAAAAGCGCATTTGGCTTCATGTGTGACAAAGTCGCTTTGTTGATGATATGATGAGTTGCTTTTGAATATGGTAAAGCGACAATCAGGTAGTCCGATTGTGACATCACTTCTTTCAAACCGGATTCACCTGTATATGTTTCATCAAAATATTTCTCAGGATTTTGATGATTTCTATAACCGATGATTTTCTTTACCCCGAAAGGAATCATCCGTTTGGCTATTTCTTTTCCAATTGAGCCGACCCCGAGAATGCCTATGACCGATCCGGTCAGTTCCGGTTCCCTTCTGATCGGTTCCCAGAGTTTTTTATCCATCGATTCGATATAATATTTCACATGTCTGTTGAAATAGAATATTTTTGTGAATACATCTTCTGCGATGGAAGTTGAAAAAATATCTCTGGCATTAGCGAATTTAATATGATTGTCCCTGAGTTTCTGGATATCGATCGTCTCATATCCAGCCATCAAGAGCTGGATGAATTTCAGGTTTTTCATTTCGTAGACATTGTGATCATTGAAAAACAACGGCATGCAGACCGCGACCTCTATATCCGAATCATCAGTAACTGCTTCCACGAATTCGATATTCGGAAATTCGTTTAACAGGGCAGGATAATTTTTTCTACCCAGCATTTTTTTATTGACATACACCCGCATGTGACCACCTTCTTTTTATAATAAAATTATAACACAGGAATATGCCGTTTGATAATGATTTACGCCATAAAAAAAGAGTTGTTTGCACAACTCTCATCCATACATTTTACCTAAGATCCATATCACGAAACGCTTCGGGAATATTTTATTTAGGGTAACGAACAATTTATATTGGAATCCCACGGTTTTCATGACGGGCATATGTCTTTTTCTAATCATTTTGTTTATTACTTTGACGACAGACATTGCTGACATGCCGCTTTGTTCATCCTTTTCCATTCTCTGAATGGATTTTTTGATTCTATCTTTATATACTTCATTTTCAACAACCTTAGGCTGATATCTATTTTTGGTAAATCCAGTTTTGGTATCACCTGGCAAAACAGTTCCAACATCGATGCCAAAAGGCTTCAATTCCTTGGATACTCGCCTTCGTCATTGAATAGAAAGTCTGGAAAGGAATAGTAAGAGGGCCGGCCACAGAACCGATGTTGATGATTTTCCCGTGGTCTGATTTACGTAAGGATTTCAATAATTCTCTGGTAAGCAAGAATTGTCCCAATACGTTGACCTGGAAAATCTTCTCCGCCTCTTCGGTCGGTGTATATTCGACGGCACCGGAGATGCCGATTCCGGCACAGTTGACCAAAATATCCACTCTGTCATATTTCTTTTCTATTTCCGATACAGCCTTCTTTATATCTTCTTCTTTGCTTATATCACATAGAACATAATCAAAATCATATTTTTCTTTTGGATATGAACGTGAAAGTCCTACTACAGTGAACCCTTTTTCATGAAAAAATTTCGCGCTTTCAAGTCCGATACCACTTGATGCTCCAGATATTACGATAACTTTACCCATGTCTCTTCTCCAACCATTCCATTAGTTTATCATCATCTACAGGAAGTTCATTCAATACTTCCGCGATGATGTTAATTGCTTTATCCATCAATTCCTTTGTGTGTGTGGCTGTATAGCTGGTTCTGATCATACATTCGCCTTCTGGAGCTGCAGGCGGGATGACCGGATTAACATATACTCCTCTCAGGAAAAGCACCTTGCAGGCAACTAGCGTTCTCAGCATGGAATATGTGAAAATCGGGATGATCGGTACAATCGAATGAGCGACGATCTTGATGCCCTTTTCTCTCAAACCTTTTCTGACGTACGCTGCTATGTCAAGCAAAGCTTTTGATCTTTCCGGCTCTTTTTTCAAGATACGCAAAGCTTCCAAAGCTGTTGCGGCGTTGGCAGGAGTAATCGCAGCTGCGAAGATGAAAGGTCTTGATTTATGTTTTACGTAATTGACTATTTTGTAATCGGCAACCATATATCCACCAAGGCTGGCAAGAGATTTCGAGAATGTTCCCATGATAATGTCGATTTCATCTTCCAAACCGTAATATTCGGCCGTTCCTCTACCGTGCTCGCCTAAAACTCCGAAACCGTGTGCGTCATCAACCATTATTCTGGCACCATATTTCTTTGCCAATTTGACGATTTCCGGTAAGTTTGCGATGTCTCCGCTCATTGAGAAGACACCGTCGGTCACAATCAGGATGCCTTTATTTTGATCCACATTGGCTAAATGTTTCTCCAAGTCCTTCATATCGTTATGTTTGAATCTGACGAATTCCGCAAAAGACAATCTGGCACCGTCATAGATGCTCGCATGGTTTTCGCGGTCGCAAAGGATAACATCGCTTCTGCCGGCGATGGCAGAAATGATACCTAAATTAGTCTGGAATCCAGTCGAGAATGTAACACAATCGTCTTTATGTAAAAACTCAGCCAATTCCTTTTCCAGAATCACATGAGTGGTCAAAGTCCCATTCAAAAATCTTGAACCGGAAACTCCCGATCCGAATTCTTTCATAGCTTTGATTCCAGCTTCGATTACTCTATCGTC
>CAYZPL010000005.1:12007-16410 GCA_964480415.1 uncultured Candidatus Izemoplasmatales bacterium | reverse complement strand
CTCGGAGTTGAGGATTTACCGGGCGATCTGAAAGAAGCAATTGATTTGCTTGAAACCGATGAGGTGATCAAAGAGGCTTTGGGAGCGCATATCCTCAGTAAATTTGTTGAATTGAAAACAAATGAGTGGGATGACTATAAAACTCAAGTTACTGAATGGGAAATCAAAAAATACATGAAACTCATATAAAACAAAAAGGATGGTTGATTTTATTCAACTATCCTTTCTTTTTCTTATCGATTTCAGTTCATCGATGCTGAAATCGTATTTTTTCTTGCAAAATTCACAAGTGATCTGGATTGGTTTGTTTTCTTTAATCAGATTGTCAAGCTCGGATCTATCCAGAGAACCCAAACCTTTGTCAAACCGTTCTTTTGAACAATCACATTCGTAGTATAGGTTCATCTCTTCAACGAATTTATGTTTTCCTTTGGTGATTTCGTTGACGATTTGCTCTGGTGTATAATTTTCTTCAATCAGCTTTGACACCGACTTCATATTTTTGATGTTTTCCTCAATTTCAGTAATGGTTTCATCCTTTATCCCCGGCATAGCCTGGATTATGAATCCACCACTGGCGAATACTTCATTTTTCTCGTTCACAAGAACACCCAAACCGACAGAAGAGGGAATTTGTTCGCTTTTTGCGAAATAATATGTGAAGTCCTCGGCTATTTCTCCAGTTTGAAGTTTGGCGCTTGAAGTGAACACATCTCTGATTTTTAAATCTTTGGTAACATGAATATATCCTTCATGGCCGACAGCTCTCCCAACATCAAGTTTATTTACTTTGGAGAAGTGCACATGTGGGTTTTCTATGGTGCCCTTAACTGTGCCGTGAGCATTGACTACCGAAATCATTTTACCGACAGGACCATCGCCTTCAATTCTGATTGTCAACATCTGTTCGCCTTCATACATCGCACCCATAATCAAGGAAGCCGTCAGCAACCTTCCGAAAGCAGCACTGGCAGCTGGCCAAGTATCATGTGTTTTTCTTGCCTGCTCAACCAATTTAGTGGTAGAGGCTGCGTATATTCTCGCCGTTCCATCAAAAGCATAGGCTTTTACCAGATAATCTCTCATATTATCACTTCCTGAATCGTATTATAACACAATAATTCAAAATTCCAAGTGTTTGGATTTGGAAGGTTTTAGTGTATAATTTATGGTAAAGGTGATAATATGAAATGGTTTATTGGTGACATTGAAATAAACAATAGAATCGTTGTCGCGCCGATGGCCGGGGTGACCGACCAGGCTTATCGCCTGATTCTTAAGGAATTCGGGGCAGGTCTGATATATACCGAAATGATTTCGGATAAAGGGTTGCTATTCAAGAATCACAGAACTCATGAGATGGTGGACATCGAAAAAATAGAAAAGCCGATAGCATTGCAGTTGTTTGGCAGTGAAGTCGAATCAATGGTTGAAGCTGCGAAGTTAATCGATAAAAATACAGGCGCCGATATCATCGATATAAACATGGGATGTCCGGTACCGAAAGTAGTAAATACCGGAGCTGGCAGCAAGCTTATGACCACACCGGAATTAGCATTCGATATCGTTAGAAACGTTGTAAAAAACGTAAATAAGCCGGTCACTGTCAAAATCAGATCCGGATGGAACCACAACGAAATCAATGCAGTTGCTTTCGCGAAAAGAATGGAAGAAGCCGGAGCGAAAGCGATTGCTGTTCACGGTAGAACAAGAACGGACATGTACACTGGCAAAGCCGACTGGGATATAATCAAAGCCGTAAAAGAAGCGGTAAGTATCCCTGTCATAGGAAACGGAGACATAAATTCTCCCGAAGATGCGAAAAGGATGTTGGAATATACAGAATGTGATGCAATAATGATTGGAAGAGGTTTGCTTGGAAATCCGTGGTTGGTGAAACAGACTTACGATTATTTGGAGACCGGATCTTACAAACAAGAAATAGACCTCGACGAAAAGAAAAATTATATTTTGAAACACATTCAACTTCTTGTAGAGCTAAAGGGAGAAAAAATAGCAGGATTGGAAATGAGAACCCACGGAGCCTGGTATTTGAAGGGGTTGCCCAACTCGTCCAAAGTCAAAATGCAGATCGTCAGCTCAAAAGATATCTACGACATAGTCGGGATAATCGAAGATTATTTTGATAATTTAAACAAAGAAAAAACCCTTAATGAGTGAAATTAAGAGTTTTTTTTATAGGATATATTCATGATATTTATTGAAGAAATAATCATCGATTTCAACAAACACGTTGATACCGTCGTCTGAATATATCGTTGAAAGAATATTGGCGTTCTCTTTTAGTTCGGCATATATCCCACTTTTTTCGAAAGGTAGGAGAAGGTGTACCCTGTGTTCGTTCTTGAACAGTTCTTTGTCGATCATTTCGATTAAGTTGTCAATATTCTCGTTGTTTTTTGCGCTTATGAATATCGAGTTTTCTCTGTCCAAGATCGGCTTTCTCAATACAAGATCTGTCTTATTGAAAACATGTATGATTGGGATGTCGTGAACACCGATATCAGATAACACATCATCAACGGTAATTATCTGTTTCTGATAATTCGGATTTGACAAATCAATGACATGCAATATGATTGAAGCCTCGGAGATCTCTTCCAAAGTTGATTTGAAAGCCTCAATCAGATCATGAGGTAGTTTTTCGATGAATCCGACAGTGTCCGTCAATAAGAAATCGTGATTATTTTCCAAATGGATTCTTCTAGTCTTGGTCTGAAGTGTAGCAAACAGCATGTCTTTATCGAAGGCATATTTTTGTTTATGTGTGGAAGAAAAATCGATTATCGCATTCATAAGCGTTGATTTTCCTGCATTTGTATAACCCGCAAGAGCAACGGTAAGCATATTGTTTTTCTTCCGTCTTTCTCTTTGCGATCTCCGTATTTTAACAAGTTCTTTAAGATCGCTTTTCAGTTTGGAAATTCTGGCACGTAAAATTCTTCGATCGAGTTCAAGTTGCTGCTCACCAGGGCCTTTGGAGCCCGTACCTGATCTTTGCCTCGAAAGAGACTTGTCAGAGCCGGCGATTCTCGGAAGCATATATTCTGATTGAGCAAGCTCCACTTGCAACATTGCTTCTTTGCTTTTCGCTCTTCTGGCAAAAATATCGAGTATCAAAATGGTTCTATCGATTACTTTGACATCCAACTCCTTTTCTAGATTTCTCACATGACTTGGACTAAGTTCGTCATTAAAGATCACTAAATTGGCATCTAGCGTATCAATCATGGATTTTATTTCTTCGACTTTTCCTTCTCCAACATAAAGATTCGGAGTTGGGGCATCTTTTTTCTGAACTACCTTTTCCAAAACTTCAATACCACACGCCTTCGCCAGATTTTCAAGTTCCAGCATAGAATTATGGATGTCATAATCCCTATTGGTATCGAGGCCTACTAATATCGCATGTTCCATATTTATCCTCCAGAAATATTATATAACATTTTTCATTTTTGCTCAATAATATTAATATTTGTCAGTATAATTATGAAACATTATATGATATAATAAAACAAACTATATCAAAAACAGGGGTACAAGATGAATAATTTATTGGCAAAATTCAAATCATTTAGCAATTCTTTTACCGCTTTTATTGAGGACAAATTCTCTGACAATAAAAAGACCCTAAGATTCGTAGCGATTTTGGTTTTTTCTGTTTTGTTCTTGATTGAAGTTGGTATCATTCTTATCAACAATAGTTTTTATACAAACTTTTCAGACGATATTCTCCAGTATTACACAATAATGGTTGATTTCATCTCTCAGATAAAAGAAGGAACGATTTCGTGGTTCAATCTCAACAATTATTTCGGGGCATCTTTCTTCTCGGATATTTACTATATTCCACTTGATATCTTTACTTTCATCACATTCATTCTGAGTTATGTAATGCCGACTGAAGTGGCATATTCAGTCACAGAGTTGATCAAGATATTTGCCGGAGTAATGGTATTCGCTTTTTATCTTTCAAAAAAAGGTTATAAGAACAGAACCGTTTTCTGGATGAGCATGATTTATTTCATCAGCGGTGGTACGGTAAGCTTCATGGCTTTTCCAGTTTTCTTGTCATTGACTTTCTATCTACCTCTTTCTTTATTGGTGATACATTATTTTCTTAACAAGAAGAAATGGATCGTACCTCTTTTCGTCTTCTTGATTATTTTGTATGATTTCTATCTGGGTTACACGATATTGGTGTTCATCTGTTTTGCGTTTTTGATTGAATATTTCAAGAAAAAGGATTTCAAATGGCTCGGTCTTCTAAAAGACGGAACGATTTTCTTATTGTTACTTTTGCTGGGTGTTGTGATGTCGGCAGTTGTCCTTTATCCTTCTTTGAAGTTCATTCTTGATGACACCGCAAGAGGCACAGGAAC
>CAYZPL010000005.1:0-11997 GCA_964480415.1 uncultured Candidatus Izemoplasmatales bacterium | reverse complement strand
TTCAAACCGGCATTGTATATTAGATATTTAGCGAAGATCTTTACTGAGCAAAAACCAATAGGTTTCTATGGTTTCCTCAATGATTATAGCATGGAGCATATATCCCTTTATATCAGCATTATCGGTTTCGCCTACATGTTGAATATATTCTTCATGAAAGGTAAAATAAGCAGGGTTTACAAGGTAACTTTACTGATAAGCTTAATATTCATGCTTGTCCCGATCTTCTCTTATGTTTTCTCAGGAACATTCGATGTGCCTTATACAAGGTGGATAAACATGATCCCTTTGATAGAAGTAATGATATTGGCGCACGTATTCGATGAATACGGTTTTGAAAAAGTACGTAAACGCAACATGATAATTATCATCTCTCTGCTTTTGGCGTTGCTTGCATACTTGGTCTACTACTATATTTCCAAACTGAGTGTCACATCCACATATTATGCTGCGAGAGACGTCATGACCGCGGATACGGTATTGATGTGCGTCGCCGGAGTTTATCTGATTTTATTGATGATATTCACGATATTCAGAAAAACACGAATGATCAAACTATTCTTTTGGATTGAATTCATAGTGGCAATCGGATATATTTATTCCGGACCTTTCAGCATCAGTAATAAACTTGACACTTTTAATAGCATGAGCAGCATAAATACCTTCTTGCAGGATTCTTTGAAAGATGATACGGGATTCTACAGGGTATATGTCGATATATCCGGTTTCAACGCTGAAGTCATCAACTTCAACAGAATGACTTCATATCCAACCAATACAGATATATTCCATTCATGGACTGACAAAGAGACAAATGACATAGGATTTTTGCTTTTCGGCAGTTTGGAATATCAATCAAAGAGCAAGATGGATTTCTTCGGATATTATCTGAACCAGTTCCTTGGATACAAATATATTTTGGTCAATGCAGAAGATAATTATGATCTAAGTTCAGGTTTTTTCACTTTGGTAGATGCCAACAATAAATATAAATTGTATGAAATGGATTATGCGACACCTTTCAAGGTTTACGATAATTACATCACTTATACTGAATTTGAGAACGATCGGTACCATTCATCGGCTATATCATTACAACAGATTCTCTTAAAATCTGCCATAATCGATTCTAATAGATACGAAGTCAATTCTTTGGGAGTGACTAAAGGTGATCCTGCTGTAAATATCGCAAATAGTTCAACAATCAACGCATCCAAGATTATGACACCGGATTCAGTAGTTGCTTCGACCGGTATGACCGGAACCACAGAAAAACAATTTTACGTCTTCAACGCCGAGAACATGAATGCTAATTTCGATGCCGGAGCAATCTATATGAAACTAGAGTATTCAAATCTGTCCAGTTTGGGCCAAGTATATTTGGAGACTGCCGACGGACATAAGAATGCCTGCCAGATTCAAACCGACAACCAACAGATCAAATGTGAATTTTGGTCACAGCCAGAGAATTTGTATGTGGAAAAAACAGCTGATTTATATGCTAATTTCAAATTGAAAATAAGATCGGAAAGAGCAATCAGCGGAGCTGCGTATCTTGTTTATGATATCAGTTCTTTGGATCTGTCGGGATCAGGCACAGTGCAGTTTATGAACAACTATTCTTATAAATTCGGAAAAGTATTCGCGACAGATACAAACGGGAATGAATACAATTGTCTCAACGGCTTCTTCAGTTATGATTCGATCACTCCTGATAAACTTTATGTTTATAAGACAGGAGACATGTACAAAAATACCAACTTGTATAATTTGAATCTCAACTATGTTCTCGACGACATGTCGAACACCAAGACACTTTTAGACAATCCGGACATCACCAATCAGAACTTGACCATTAAGAACGGAAGGATCAGTCTTTCATTCACAAATACCGTAGCTACGACCACGAATCAGATTGTCATGATCCCGGTCACATATTCGGCTGATTGGATAATTACAAATGGTGTAAACTATGATACAATAAGTGTATCTGGAGGATTCTTAGGAATCATCATACCTGCCGGAACCACCACCGTTCAAGTTGATTTCAAGTATGTGCCTACAGGATTACCTTTGGGAACAGAAATCACCGCTGCGGGAATATTAGTTTATTTAGGCATTTTTCTCATTCCGACAATCGTCAAAAAGAAAAAAGCCGATACGGAGATGATTTTAGATGAAACAAGCGAGAATAATAGTACCAGCCTATAACGAGGAGAAAAACATCCCTTTATTTTACGAAGAGATAATCAAATATATTAATTATGACGAATACAAATTCGACGTACTCTTTGTGAATGACGGATCGAAAGACAAGACTTTGGAAGCGATAAAGGAACTTGTTGCGAAAGACGAAAGAATCAAATACATATCGCTTTCTCGAAATTTCGGGAAAGAAGCTGCCATGCATGCTGGGTTGGTAAATTCAAAAGATAAAGATTTTGTTATCATAATCGATGCCGATTTACAACAGCCGCCAGAGTTGATCACAGATATGATCAAATACTATGAGGAAGGCTACAAAATCGTTTATACCAGAGGAAAGTCAAGAAAAGGTGAACCAAAACTCCGTACCTTTTTTGCCAATTGGTTTTATAGGATTTATAACGCCTATACCGAAATGCCGCTTGACAACGGGGCGAAAGATTATCAACTGATGGACAAAATGGTTGTTGACGCATTTTTGCAGATCAAAGACAATTATCGTTTTGTCAAGGGTATCTTCTCATGGGTAGGTTATCCGAGAAAATGTTTGGAATACGACTTTATTCCAAGAAAATATGGCAAGAGTAGTTGGAGTTTCAAATCTCTGATGAAATATGCCTTCAACGGAATGAATCAATTCTCGACGATATTGCTGGTTTTGCCGGTTGTGACTTTCTTCTTGGGATTGATCGTTATTGGTGTCGATATATTCCTTTATATTAAAAATATTTTCACAACAGGCGGATTTGTGTTAGCCATGCATTTCGGACTGTTGATATTGATTTTGGCCGTTATGTTTTATGTAGTCATCTATCTGCTTTATTCAAACAGAAAGCAAGTGATGAACAGGCCGATATATTTAATACAAGAAACTTCGGGGGATTTACAGATTGAATAGGATTTGGCAACTCATTAGAAACAAATTTCTTACCAAGAAATTCGTAACGTTCGGCTTTATTGGGGTTTTGAACACCGGAATAAATTTGCTTGTTTACAAGCTAGGTTATTATTGGCTTGGGTTAGGAACGGCTTTACCAGTTATGGGTGCGTTTTTTTCACAGTCAATAGCTTTTATAGCAGCTTCGATATTTTCTTATTTCGCAAACTCGATTTTTACTTTCAAACCGAGCAAAAGAACATATACTCAATTCTCTTTCGTTATGATCGTGTTTCTGATAAGGTTGCTGATAAGTTCCACTTTGACAGCTGCTTTCAGTTATATTATCCAATATTGGTTCAACGTCAACTATGATTTGGTACCTTGGACTTTCTATGTAGCACCTTTCTTGGGATCGGCGCTGCTAATACCGGTCGCATATTTCGCTTTGGAATATGTTTTCAAGAAAACGGATATTGCTAAAAAAGAATCGTAAAGCCTTTTATTCGACTGACAAATAATATAAAATATTTATGAGAGAAGGCGATTGAATGGATAATTATATTGTATTGGTTTTGGTAACATATCTATATTCTATATTTCTATTGGTTTTAAGGATTAAACTTGAGAACAGACTGACAAGAATCTTTAAAATCTTTTTGCTGTTTCTGACAGTATTGTCTCTCTATTTCCTGATCGCTTACTCAGGCACCATCAATCTATTTGTTAGAATCGTGATCTACTTCCCGATAGTATACATGGCATTGATGGCTTACAGCAAAGAACTGAACGACTTGCTTAAGAGAGCCGGAATTATCAAGAAAGCCGAGAAATTACCAAAGATCAACAACGAGCTGGCAGAAATCCTCATGGAGTCCGTAGAGTTTCTTTCAAGTCAGAAAATCGGTGCTTTGATAACAATAGAACGAAATATAAACTTATCGCCTTTCATCAATAAAGCACTCATGCTCAATGCTTCGGTTTCCAAGGAATTGTTGATAGCAATATTTACTCCTTCGACACCATTGCACGACGGTGCCGTCATCATCAGAGGTAATAAAGTACTGTGCGCGAAAGCGTACTATCCATCAACCGACAGGACTGATCTGCCAAGAATTTACGGTACGAGACATCGTGCGGCGATTGGTATCAGCGAACAAAGCGACGCATTGACAATCGTCGTTTCGGAAGAAACCGGAAACGTCAGTATAACCATCAATAAACAGATGGAATATAACATAAGCAGAGAAACTATGAATCTATATTTTGAAAAGTTTTTGAAAATCAATTAAAGCGCTATGAAGCGCTTTTTTAGTAAATAGTATTTTTAGGAAGAATATGATATAATTTTTTTTGAGGGGGGGGTTATCTTGAATAGATATGATTGCATAGTAATCGGAAATGATATTTATGCGTTGACCGTTGCGCTGTTTCTGGCCAGAAAAATGCGCAAAGTCCTTATCATACAAGAAGATGTTAAGACTGATCACGGATTTGATCGAATAAACATAACCGATCCGGAAAATAAAAAATATCATTTCGAATACAGTAAATCCTCGATAGTAACCGGATTGGATAAGACCGGACTTTTAAGCGCGTATTTTGACGATCTGGGGATTTTGGATGCAATCACTGCCAAAAAAATCGATTTTGATTTTGTGGTGGGCAAAGACGGAGAGATAAGAAGAAGATTCGTTTCGCTAGAACAGATGCGAGTTTATCTTGTAAGATATTATCCGAAATTCAGAAATCAGATCTATAAGTTTTTCGAAGATTTGGACAAGCATTATCTGAATTTTGTCAAACAATATATGAGCATGTTGAAGAACAAAGATTATACATTAACTTCACTCATGATTCAATGGGGTGATTATAGCCTGAGAGGACTCTTAAACAAGTATTTCACAAATGAAGATTTGATAAATGAGTTTGCACTCAACAATGAAATTAACGGTCTTGATCTTGATGAAGTAAACTCATACAACTTTTTCAGCAATTATTTCATGGGGCTGAATTCCGGTTTTTATTATCTGGGAGTGACTCCGAAAGATCTGTGCGATATGCTGATAAACAAACTTAAGTTAATTTATCCCAACAGCATTATAAAAGCCAAAAACCTGAAATTCACGGAGACCGATGAAAAAATATTATCTGTAATGGTCAACAATAAAGAAGAATACGAAGCAAAATATTATTTTGTCAGTGACAATCCGATAAAATTTTACTCGAAACATTTCGACAACAAGCAGAATGACATCAAGACAATCAAAGAATTCTATCCGAATACGGAAAGCCGATATATGTATAACACATTGTATTTGGCAGTCAATCAGAAATTGAAAAGCATTGGTATCGAGGGAGATATATATTATTTCAGGAACAAAGAATCGGAATCGACCAAAATCATCAAAATGGTCAATTACAGTCAGATGGAGCAATTCGATCAGAGAAAGAACATAGGAGAAATCTGCATTGATTTTGCTTACGACGACGTTGTCGGTGCTTCCAAAAATGTTATTCTGCAAAGACTGTATGAAGTCTTCCCAAAACTCAAAAAATCAGTGGTCGGCGTAAGAGAAGGCACTCCAAGACAATATCTCTCGATGTTAAGTGACGTCTCTGTAAGAAAGAGCCTATCAATAAATGAAATGATCGACGTCGAGAGCATCGAACACATACAAGTATTCAAGAACCTTTTTGTCGGAGGAGAATATATGCGGCCGGAATCCGGTGTCTTCGGTGCTTTTAACCAAGCGATCATGTTTGGCGACAAGATCGAAGACAGGTTATATTTCGGTGAAGAAGATGATGACACATATTATTATCTGAGCAACGAAGAAATCATGATGATCATGAGACACAACTACAACCACAAATATTTCGGCGATAATGAGATATATGTCAATTTCCATATCGGCAAGAACAATTATTACATCAGGACAAAAGGAAAAAATATCGTAATTCATCACGGTAGGTATAATCATGCGGACTTGTCGATCTATACGACAAACGATAAGCTGTCAAATTTGTTGCTAAAGAAAATGACCTTTGACGAGGTTCTGCAAAACAATTCCTTGAAATACAGAGGGGACAAAGATCTTCTTTTTCAAGCGGTCAAAGCATTCAATCTGGATGATTATCAAGAATATAATCCGGAAGATTATATCAAATCAAGATATAAATTTCTCGGTGTAAAGTTTCTTTTTGCATACTTCATAATATTCGCCGCCGCAAGTTTCCTCAGCAACTTTCTGAACAACATCTATATATTCCCTGGAGCATTTGTGCTTACACTCGGTCTGACCATATTGAAGAGACGGGTGTTCGATGAAATCAATTGGTTTGAATTCTTTTTGAATGGTATTTTATTAGCTTCATCAATCATGGCTATATTCTGGAAAGGCTTCAATACGCTCAGATCGGATGATCCGTTTCTCGGCATCATGGCATTGGTCCTGATGGTGTCGGTATTCATCGACAAACCAGTGGTATATAATTTCCACAAGTACGATTTTAATTATGACTACAGAAACTCGTTGTTGTTCAAGGTTATAAACAACGGACTGACTTTTCTATGGGGATTCGTTTTTCTCTTCATTCTAGGCGGAACGTTGATCGCCGGAGAAAGATATGTTTCAGCTCTTTATTTCGTAATATTCTTCGGAATATTCATGACGTATTTCTACCCGATTATCTATGTTAGAACCAATATTAAGAAATAGGTGTGTATATGAATGATATTTTAATCTACATCTCGTTGGGAGCAATATTTCTGTTATTTGTTTTCAGCTCATTGATCTACAAAAAAATGCGAATATGGAAATTGATTCTGCTATTGATTTCAATCGCGGTTTTTGTCATAGTGAAATATTATCCTTCTATAGTCACTTTCTTTTCTTCAGACCAGATTAACATGTATTTCGATTACTATATCTATTTGATCGTCGTTATCATGGCGATATCGTTTAAAAACAAAATAAAGATAACTCAAAATTTGACAGATTATGATTTTTTCGAACTGGAGAAGGAACTGGATGAGGTCAAAGAAAGTTCCGACCTTTTGAGGTTGCGTTTCATCTCAACCATCGGTCTTCTTGGCGAAGGACTCATCTTTTATGACGAAGATTTGGCAGGATTGTTCGTGACAGATAAGACAAGCGAGATTTTAGAAACGAAAGAAAGCCAGATATCAATGGAAGAATATGTGGATCTTATCCATGAGGAAGATCGTCAACAATTTTTGCATACAATCAAGAAAGCCAATAAGAAAAACCCTAATTATGAAATAAAATACCGAGTCAGAAGAAAAGATTCTTTCGTATGGGTGCTGGAAAGAGGAAAACTCTTTATCCATGGCAATGCACAACATCTGATTTCCACCATTAGAGGTCTAGATATAAAACAATTCCCTAATACAGGTATCGAAGAATTGGATTCATTGCCTAACGAGGAACACCTCACGAATTTGCTTGTGCAGGACCGCAAGGAGAAAAAGTTATTCTACCTTGTCATGATACATCTGACAAACATCCCGGATATAAACAAGCGTTTCGGACGCGATGTCGGAAACCTGATGATAGCCGAGTACATCAAGAAAATGCGTTACCATTTCGCAAGAGAAGCCAATTCGATCTTCCGGATATCCGGAATCCAATTCGCTTTGGTGATCTATGACGAAAAAAAATACGAAGTGTTGAAAAGGGCTTTGGTCAGCGGTGGTGAACTGGTCAACCTGAGAATCACAATCGGTGGGATCCAGCAGATGGTATATCCGAATATAGGCGTACTCAAGAACGACCCTTGGGTCAACTATGAAATCACAGACTTCATAAGTCTGGCGAACAAGACGCTTGACGAAGCGATACATAACGACAAACACAATTATTCAATATTCGGTGAATGATCATGTATAGTGCATTGATAGTGGCCGCTGGTAGCGGAACGAGAATGGATTTGGATTACAATAAAGTATTCTACAAAATCAAGAACAAGACAATCATAGAATATTCTGTGGAGTTTTTTAGAGCAGACAAAGACTGTGAAGAAATCGTTATTGTTGTTGCCGAAGACGACAAGGCGAAAATGAAAGAACTTTTCCCAAGTATAAAGTTGGTGATTGGCGGAGCGACCAGACAAGAAAGTGTTCTTAACGGACTTTCGGTAATTGAATCCGAATACGTCATGATTCACGACGGAGCCAGACCGAATCTTAAAAGATATTTCATTCAGGAAGTCAAAAATAAGATGAAAGAATTAGACGCTGCGATACTGTGTTACAAAGTGCAGGATTCGGTCATGACGGAAACCGATGACAGAATCAATCATTATCTGGACCGCGATGAAATCTGTTTTGTACAGACTCCTCAGGCTTTCAAAAAAGAACTTATTCTGATAGCGCACAGGCAAGCGGATAAAAGCAATCACAAGTATTTGGATGACGCAAGCGTGTACATGCATGAGTTAAATAAAGATGTTTTTCTCGTTTATGGAGATAATACAAATATCAAAGCAACAACAAGATCGGATCTGGAAATTTTGGAGGTATTGTTATGGTAAAGATAGGTTTTTCAAAAGACGTTCACCCTTTGAAAGAAGGCGCTAAATTCGTTTTGGGAGGAGTTGAGATCGACCACTACAAGGGAAGTGTCGGTTATTCCGATGGCGATTGTCTATTGCATGCGATTGCCGAAGCGTTGCTTGGCGCGATGGCTATCGGAGATTTAGGCAAGTTTTTTCCTGACACAGATCCTAAATACAAAGGATATGATTCCAGATTGATTTTGAAGGAAGTGTTCGATTACGTATCAGGGAAAGGATATGAGATCTCAAACCTTGATTGTATGATTTCTTTGGAGAAGCCGAAACTCAAACCTTACATCAAAGATATCAGGAGCAAAATCGCGGAAATGCTCGGCTGTGATGAAAAGCTTATTTCAGTAAAAGCGACCACTTTTGAAGGATTGGGCTTTGTCGGAAAAGAAGAAGGTCTCATTTGTGAAGCGATTGTTATGATCGAAAGATCGGATTATATGATGGACTAGGACAGGCAAACTGATTGCCTGTTTCTTTTCTCAGGTGAAATTTCTTGGAAAAAATTAATTTTGTGTTAGAATAATATATGCTAGGAGTGTTAGTATGATCGAAACTAAGCACGGAGATTTTGAATTGGTAAAGAATTTCAGAGATGCTTTTATATTGGATGATTTCAATAAAAGATATATAGACATTTTCGATGTCTATCATTATATTGTCGGAGATTATTCTGCGGGAATGTTAAGGTTAAAAGGATTTAAAGAAGAGAATTTGAAGCTGATCCCTGATTACATAGTTGAATCTTGCGCACCGAATTGTGCCTATTTTGTTTTGAAGAACTTACACGTGAACCAAGAGGTCAATCGCGAGGAATAGAGGGATGCTATATGACTTATGAAGAAATAATCGAAGAAATCAAAGAAGTGGTTGAAATGATTAGACCATATATCAACCGCGACGGAGGCGACATCGAATTTGTGAAATTCGAAGACGGAATCGTCTTCGTCAAACTGAAAGGTGCTTGTGTAGGCTGTTCAGGATTTGAAGACACTTTGTCCGAGTTGGTGGAAGATACATTGCTTGAAAGAGTGCCGGGAGTCATCGGCGTAGAACACATTTGGTAGGTGAAAATATGAGTGATATGAAAGATATCTGCATCACTATGTTGAATGAGAGAGGCGCTACTCTTGACGACATAATCGACATAGTATACGATTTACAAAAAAAATACGTACCGGATCTGACCAGAGAAATCTGTAACGAGGCAATCAATCGCGTTTTGGGCAAAAGAGAAGTCCAAAACGCTATTTTAACGGGAATCGAGCTCGACGTAATGGCCGAGAAAAAAATGCTTTCCGAACCTTTACAGACACTGATCAGTTCGGACAATCCGTTATATGGAATAGATGAGATTCTAGTCCTTTCGATCTGTAATGTATACGGTTCTATCGGTTTAACCAACTTTGGTTACGTGGACAAAATAAAACCGGGAATAATCGGAAAACTCGACAAAATCGGTAAAGAAACGGAAAGATGCTATACTTTCCTCGATGATATCATCGGAGCGATAGCCGCGGCCGCAGCCAGTTCCGTTGCGCATAACGCCGCTGAAAGAAATCAAGAATAAAAAACGAGCTTGTTATTTGGTTTGAAACATACTCTATTTATGTTATAATATACACAGTTTCTTTGGAGGTGTTGTTTATGAAAAAAGGAGACATCGTCAAAGGTCGAATTACTAATATCAAACCATATGGAGCTTTTGCTAAAATTAACGAGTCAGTCGACGGATTGATTCACATATCGGAAATAAGTGATGGATTTGTCAGAAGTATTGAAGACTATCTTAGTGTTGGGGATATAGTAACTCTAGAAGTTTTGAAAGTCGAAGACGACAACAAAATCAGCCTCAGTTACAAAACCCAAAACAAGAACGGGCGAAAAAAAAGAGAATCGGTTGAAGTAACAGCCGGATTCAAACCATTTGAATCACAATTAAAAGTTTGGATGGACAAATATCAAAAAGGCGACGAGTAAAATCGGTCGTTTTTTTATAGAAAATAAAACGGATAACTAAAGCAAATTATGATATAATAAATTGAACGAAAAAAGTGAAAATGGAGGGGTATATATGGAAAAATATATTAACTTGGACTATAAATATGCGTTGTCTTTCATTGATGAAAAAGACTTGGGGAAAATACAAACGGAAATCAACAAAGCAAGAAGAACACTAAATGAAGGAACCGGCCTGGGAAATGATTTTCTGGGGTGGGTGAACCTGCCGGTCGCTATCGATGCTGATTTGGTAAACGATATCGCCGAAACCGCAAAAGAAATAAGGAAACAGTCAAATGTTTTGGTAGTCATCGGAATCGGCGGCTCTTATTTGGGAGCTAAAGCCGTGATCGAGTCTCTGACACCTTACTTCAGCAGGCGAAGAAATATGGAAATCATATTTGCCGGACAGAATATCTCATCAACATATCTGAATGAACTGAGCGACTATCTCGATAGCAAAAACTTTTCAATAAATGTCATTTCCAAATCTGGAACCACAACCGAACCGGCGCTAGCCTTCAGGCATCTTAAGAAACTGCTTGAAGCGAAAGTCGGACCTGAAGAAGCTAAAAAAAGAATCTATGTAACGACAGACAAAAGCAAAGGTGCCTTGCGGGGATTGACTGATCAGAATGAGTACAAATCATTTGTTGTACCGGATGATGTCGGTGGAAGATATTCGGTCCTTACTCCGGTGGGTTTGTTACCGATAGCCGCAGCGGGTATAAATATCAAACAGCTGCTTAGAGGTGCGAAAGCCTCCAAAAGAGCATATTCCAAATTAGGTGTATATAAAAACGATGTGCATATGTATGTTGCATTGCGCAATCTTCTATACAGAAGCGGACGTTCAGTGGAAATGCTGGTGAATTATGAACCAAAACTGGCATTCATGGCAGAATGGTGGAAACAACTTTTCGGAGAATCCGAAGGCAAGGAAGGAAAAGGTTTGTTTATTTCCAGCGCATCATTTACGACTGATCTTCATTCTTTGGGACAATTTATCCAAGAAGGTACGAAACTGTTGTTTGAAACTATTATAAATGTCGAGAAACCACAAAGGGATATCGTCATTGAGGAAGATAAACTCAATTTGGATGGGCTAAATTATCTTGCTGGACATTCGATGGATCATGTTAACAAACAAGCTTTTATCGGAACATTGCTCGCTCACAAAGAAGGCGGTGTGCCCAACATCGTCATCAATATTCCGGAAATTTCCCCATACAGTATCGGTTACCTAATCTATTTCTTCGAACTCGCTTGCGGAATCAGCGGATATGTACTCGATGTGAATCCGTTCAACCAACCAGGAGTAGAGG
>CAYZPL010000004.1:0-20806 GCA_964480415.1 uncultured Candidatus Izemoplasmatales bacterium | reverse complement strand
GCAGTTTTACCGTTACCGGAACTTGTTCCGCGACCAACACGTTTTTTATAATGAGTTGCCCCTGCTTCAGGTTTTAATTCATGTAATTTCATTCTGGCACCTCCTACTTCTTAACTTCTTCAACTTCAACCAGATGACTTACGGTATTTATCATACCTCTGATCATTTCGTTGTCTTCTTTGACTGAAGTTGAGTTTCTTTTAGTAAGCCCGAGAGCTTTTATTGTTTTGACCTGATTGGGTTTTCTGCCAATCAAGCCTTTTACTAATGTTATTTTTAACTGTGCCATTATTTGAGTACCTCCTCAACGGTCAAACCTCTCATCTCGGCAACTTGTTCGACGCTTCTTAATTCTTTCAAGCCTTCGACGGTCGCTCTGACGATGTTGATCGGTGTGTTCGAACCTAGAGATTTACTCAATACGTCCTCGATTCCAGCTAATTCCATAACTGCACGAACAGCGCCACCGGCAATAACACCGGTACCTTCTACTGCTGGACGCAAGAATACTTTTCCGCCACCGAATTTACCGGTAACTGAATGAGGAATTGTTGTACCAGAAATCGGAACTTCAATGATATTCTTTTTGGCATCTTCAATAGCTTTCTTGATAGCGTCTGGAACTTCGCTTGCTTTACCGGTTCCGAAGCCAACTTTGCCTTTTCTGTCTCCGACAACTACCAGAGCAGAAAAACTGAATCTTCTACCACCTTTGACAACCTTGGTCACACGACCAATGTTTACAACATTTTCGTCGTATAATTTCGGTTCTTGTTTTCTAGGTGAACGAGATCTTCTTCTTTTGCTATTATTATTTTCCATTACTGATTACCTCCTTCATTAGAATTCTAGCCCAGCTTCTCTTGCAGCTTCGGCCAATGCTTTTACTCTACCGTGATACAAGTATCCACCACGGTCGAAAATTACGTTTTTGATACCTTTTTCGACTGCTTTCTTAGCAACTGCAGTGCCAACAACCTTGGCACCCTCAACATTTGATCCTCTGACATCTTTGAATTCAAGTGATGAAGCTTGAACCAAAGTAACTCCGTTTACATCGTCGATGACTTGCGCGTAGATTCCTTTGTTGGAACGGAAAACGTTAAGACGTGGTCTTTCAGGTGTTCCACTAATATTAGCTCTGATTCTTCTGTGTCTTTTGATTCTCTGAGCATTTTTATTTACTGGTTTAAACATTATTAATCACCTCTCGCTAATTACTTAGCTGTTTTCCCTTCTTTACGACGTACATGTTCGTCTCTGTATCTGATACCCTTGCCAAGGTATGGCTCAGGTGGTCTAACCTTACGAATGTTTGCCGCAAATTCTCCAAGAACTTGTTTGTTGTAACCTGATAATTGTATTTCGTTGTTCTTGCCGCTTGGAATTTCTACTGTTACACTTTCTGGAACTTTCATCTCGACCGGGTTTGAATACCCTACGTTTAAAACTAATGTCTTCGGATCTGTAAGTTGAGCACGATACCCAACACCTTTTATGTCAAGGATCTTTTTGAATCCTTCACTTACACCAATAACCATATTATTCAATAACGCTCTTGTTGTACCATGCAAAGCACGGTTGCGTAATGAATCATCTGGTCGGGTTACAGAAATTTCATCATTTTCGATTTTAATTCCAATGTTTTTGTGGAATGTAAAATCCAGTTCTCCTTTAGGGCCTTTGACAGTTACGTGATTATCATCACCAACTGTTACTTTGACACCTGCAGGAACCTTAATCGTCATTTTACCTATACGACTCATTTTCTTGCACCTCCATTTGTAATATTACCATACATATGCTAATACTTCGCCACCGATTTTAAGCCTTCTTGCCTCTCTATCGGTCATAATGCCTTGAGAAGTAGAGATAATCGCTATTCCAAGACCGTTCAAGACTCTTGGAAGATCGTCAGTTTTAGCATACACACGTAAACCAGGTTTGGATATCTTCTTCAAACCCCTTACAACTCTTTCTTCATTTTCTAGATATTTTAATTGTACTTTGATAGTACCTTGTACTCCATCATTTACCAACTCAAAATCTACAATGTATCCTTCCTTTTTGAGTACACTAAGGATTTCATTTTTTAGTTTTGATGCTGGAACATCTACAGTTCTATGTTTCATTTGATTTGCGTTGCGAATTCTTGTTAACATATCCGCAATTGGATCTGTCATGACCATATTAACAATGCCTCCTTCCTTAACTTATAGGAAATATTTATATTCATATTTTTTACCAACTTGCTTTTTTTACACCAGGGATTTGACCCTTGTAAGCCAATTCTCTAAAACATACACGACATAACCTGAACTTGCGATAAACAGAATGAGGACGTCCGCAACGTTCACATCTAGTATAATTTCTTACCGCAAACTTTGAACCGCGTTTTTGACTATATATTTTTGATGTCTTTGCCATAAAATCCTCCTATCTCCTGAAAGGCATTCCGAATTGTTTAAACAATTCCAAAGCCTCTTGGTCTGTTTTTGCTGTGGTTACGATAACAATGTCCATTCCGCGAATCTTATTTACCTTGTCGTAATTGATTTCCGGAAAGATCAATTGTTCCTTAACGCCTAGTGTGTAGTTACCTCTACCGTCGAAACCTTTTGGATTGATTCCTCTGAAGTCTCTAACTCTTGGTAGATCAATTGTGATCAGTTTGTCGAGAAAATCATACATTCTCTCTCCGCGAAGTGTTACTTTGCAGCCGATTGGCATACCTTCACGAAGTTTGAAGTTTGAAATTGATTTCTTAGCTTTTGTAACAAGTGGTTTCTGACCTGTAATTTGTGTAAGTTCGTTTACGGCATCATCTAGAACTTTTGGATTCTGAACTGCATCGCCTGCACCAATGTTGATAACTATCTTGCTTACCTTAGGGCATTCCATGACAGAAGAATAATTGAATTTTTCCATTAAAGCAGGAGTGATATCGTTACGATATTTTTCTTGTAATCTATTCATATGCTTCTCCTCTCATTAATCCAAAATCTCGCCAGATTTTTTTGCGTATCTAACTTTTTTTGTTATTTCTTCTTTTTGTTTTTTCTCTGTTACATACTTGTATCCGATCTTTGTAGGTTTCTTTGTCTTCGGATCGATAAGCATGACGTTTGAGATGTGGAATGGTTTTTCAACCTCTGCGATTCCACCGTCAGGGTTTGCTTGCGAAGGCTTGTGATGTTTCTTGACTTTGCCTATTCCGCTTCCGTCAAGCACGACTCTGTTTGATTTTGTCAATACTTTTAAGATTGTTCCTTCTTTTCCTTTTTCTGCGCCAGAGATTATAACGACTTTATCGCCTTTTTTTAATTTCATGATATACCCCCTATAATACTTCTGGAGCTAAAGAAACTATTTTAGTGAATTCTGCGTCTCTTAACTCTCTTGCAACAGGTCCAAAGATACGAGTTCCTCTTGGGCTCTTGTCATCTTTGATGATTACTGCCGCATTGTCGTCGAATTTAATGAATGATCCATCTGCACGATGTATTTCTTTTGCTGTTCTGACTATTACAGCTCTTACTATCTCACCTTTTTTCACCATACCGCTTGGAGTTGCTGATTTAACAGTTGCTACGATAACGTCTCCGATTGAAGCGTACTTACGGCTTGTACCGCCTAATACCTTGATTGTCAGGATTTCACGAGCGCCTGAATTATCCGCTATTTTAAGTCTGGTTTCTTGTTGTATCATAATAATTCCTCCAAACCCTTAAAGAACTTGTTCGTGTTTTTCCACTATCTCGATTAAACGGAAACGTTTAGTTCTTGATAATGGACGACACTCAGTAATTTTAACGATATCTCCGGTATGCGCTTCATTCTTTTCATCATGAGCGCGGAATTTTTTGGATGAGATAACTCTTTTGCTATATAAAGGGTGTTTTTTGTATGTTGTCACTAGAACGGTTATTGTCTTGTCGTTCTGATCAGAAACAACGGTTCCAGTGAAGACTTTACGATTAATATTAGTTTGCATATTAATATTCCTCCCTATTTGCTTTCTCGCTCAGTAAGAACGGTTTTCATACGAGCAATAGTCTTTCTAACAGTATTTAAGCGTGCAGTGTTTTCTAGTTGGCCTGTCGCGTGTTGAAAGCGCAGGTCGAATAATTCCTTTTTCAGGTTGTCAATTTCATTCAAAATGGTCGCGGTGTCCATTTCACGGATTTCTTTCGCGTAGATCATTGTGAATCACCACTTTCTTTTCTCACAATTTTAGTTCTGATCGGCAACTTGTGAGACGCTAATCTCAACGCTTCCTTGGCAACTTCTTCAGGAACGCCAGCTACTTCAAACATAACTAAACCTTGCTTTACAACTGCTACCCATTCTTCTGGAGAACCCTTACCGGATCCCATACGAACTTCCAGCGGTTTTTTTGTTTTGGACAGATGCGGGAATATTTTGACCCATACTTGTCCAGAACGTTTCATATAACGAGTCATCGCGATACGGCTAGCTTCGATTTGTCTTGCTGTTATCCAGGCACCTTCCAAAGCTTTAAGTCCGTATTCGCCAAAGGATACGTTTGCACCACCTTTGGCTTGTCCTTCATAACTGACTCTATGAGGACGACGATATTTTGTTCTTTTAGGCATTAACATGTTACTTTGCCTCCTTTTTAGAAGGTAATATTTCGCCTTTGTAGATCCATACTTTGACCCCTAACTTGCCATATGTAGTTTTAGCTTCCGCTAAAGCATAGTCAATGTCGGCTCTTAATGTATGCAAAGGCACATTTCCTTCGCTGTATCCTTCGCTACGTGCCATTTCGGCACCGCCAAGACGACCAGAAACCAAAGTTTTACATCCTTTCGCTCCGGCTTTCAAAGCTCTTTGGATAGCGACTTTCTGTACTCTTCTGAATGAAGCTCTGTTCTCTAGTTGACGTGCGATATTCTCTGCGACCAATCTTGCATCGATCTCGGCGCGTTTGATTTCAACAACATTCAAATAAACTGTCTTATCTGTAAGTTTCTGCAATTTTTCCACAACCGCTTTTTTAGTTTCGGCGTTACGGCCAATGACCATACCTGGTTTAGCGGTGTTGACAGTAATGATTACTCTTTTTTTGCTTCTTTCGATTTCTATTTTGGAAACGCTAGCGTTTTTATAGAGATCATAGAGTAAGTCGCGAATTTTTAGGTCTTCTTGAAGCAAATCCGCTACGTCGTTTTTGTCTGCATACCATCTTGATTCCCAATCAAGTATGATACCTATGCGTTGTCCAATCGGACTGACCTTTTGTCCCATAAAATTCCTCCTTATTCTCTTTCTGCCACTGTCATGAATATGTGGCTGGTTCTCTTCAAAATCTGGAAACCTCTACCTTGTGCGTGAGGTTGCATTCTTTTTAGTGTCTTACCTTCTCCGACCATAACTTCCTTTATATAAAGCTTAGCTTGGTCCATCTGGTAATTGTGTTCTGCATTGGCTACTGCTGATTTAAGAAGTTTTTCAACTGCTAATGAAGCTCTCTTAGGTGTGTTTCTTAAGATTGCGTATGCATCAGCGACGTTTTTGCCTCTGATTAAATCAACAACCAACCTTACTTTACGAGGGGCGATTCTAAGCATTTTTGCCGATACTTTAGCTTCCATTATTTCTTGCCTCCTCTAGTTGCTTTCTTATCTGCGTGACCGCGATAAGTTCTTGTCGGAGCGAACTCTCCTAACTTGTGACCGACCATATCTTCGGTAATATATACCGGAACATGTTCTTTTCCGTTATGCACACCGATGGTTAAGCCAACGAAGTTTGGAAATATAGTTGAACGTCTCGACCATGTTTGTATTACTTTCTTTGAGTTTGATGCATTTGCGGCTTCAACTTTTTTCATTAAGTGATCATCGCAAAATGGACCTTTTTTAATTGAACGTGACATATTGAGTTCCTCCTCCCTTATTTATTTCTTCTTCTAACGATCAGTTTGTCGCTAGGTTTATGATTTTTTCTGGTAATCTTGCCAAGCGCTACTTTGCCCCAAGGAGTAAGTGGTGCTTTGTGTCCGACAGGTTGTTTACCTTCTCCGCCGCCATGAGGGTGGTCTACAGGGTTCATAGCTGAACCACGTACGGTTGGTTTAACTCCCATGTGTCTTTTTCTTCCGGCTTTACCGATGTTGATAAGCGAGAAGTTCTCGTTACCTACTTCACCGATAGTTGCTCTACATTTTGCTAAAATTCTTCTGACTTCTCCGGATTTCAGTCTAACTAATACATATTTTTCCTCACGACCCAAGATCTGCGCACTGGTACCAGCCGCTCTGATAAGTTGTCCGCCTTTTCCGGGATACAGCTCAATATTATGAATAACTGTACCGACTGGGATGTCTTTGATTTCTTTTGCATTTCCGACAACGATATCCGCTTTTTCTCCTGATTCGACTTTGTCGCCTACGTTTAAACCTTTAGGTGCAAGAATATATCTTTTTTCACCGTCTGCATAATTGATCAATGCGATGTTCGCTGATCTGTTCGGATCGTATTCGACAGTTGCTACTGTTCCAGGAATACCATCCTTATTTCTCTTGAAGTCGATGATTCTGTATTTTCGTTTTGCTCCTCCGGCTTGATGGCGGACTGTGATTTTTCCTTGATTGTTTCTACCACCGTTTTTCTTAAGGATGGAAGTCAAGGATTTTTCTGGCTGTTTAGCTGTGATTTCACTGTAATCCAGCTTTGACATGTTACGCAAACCGTTTGTAATCGGTTTATACTTGATAATAGCCATTAATTTCTCCTCCTATTACGCCTTATAAATGTCAATAGAGTTTCCTTCTTCTAAAGTCACTATTGCTTTAGAAACTGCTTTTTTATACCCTTTATATTGACCTACTGTTTTTTCTTTATGGTAGCCGTTTATGATGTTTACTTTCGCTACTTTCACATTAAAGATTGTTTCAACAGCGTCTTTAATCTGAATTTTATTTGCATTTCTGTCCACTTCGAAAGTATATTTTCTGCTGCTGGACAAGGTTGTTGATTTCTCTGAAACGATCGGGCGTTTAATTATTTCGTATTTATTCATGTTAACTTAAAGCCTCCTCAATCTTTTTCAAAGCTGATTCTGTTGCGATGATTTTGTCAGAATTCAAAATGTCATAAACGCTTGCGTGATCATACACGACTGTTTGACAATTCGGAATATTTCTGGTTGATTTCTCCATGAGTTCTGTAATGTCATCGAGTAAAACCATCACTTTGCCTTCTGCTTTCAAGCTTTCCAATACCGTTACCATCTCTTTTGTTTTGTGAGTTGGCAGGATTATTGAATCCACGGCAATCAAATTATTTTCTCTCACTTTATCAGATAACGCTATCTTCAAAGCTAATCTACGTACTTTTTTATTGATTTTATAATCATAATCTCTTGGGCCTGGTCCAAATACAACACCGCCGCCTACATAATGTGGGGCTCTGATTGTACCTTGGCGAGCGTGTCCGGTACCTTTTTGACGATACGGTTTAGCACCGCCGCCTGATACAGCTGATCTATTCTTAGTAGCTGATGTTCCTTGACGCATTGCAGCTCTTTGCTGTTTGACTACGTCATATATGACTTGCTCATTTGATTCGACACCGAAAACAGCGTCGCTCAAATTGATTTTCCCAATAGATTCTCCTTGTTGATTTAACATTGCTAATTTAGGCATAGCTCTTCCTCCTTCCAAAGATACTATTATTTTTTAATTGCGTTTTTGATAACCACTAATGATTTTCTTGGTCCAGGAACATTACCTTTTATCAATAAGATGTTCTTGTCTAAGTCTGAACGTACTATCACTAGATTTTGAATTGTGACTGTGTCATGCCCCATTCTACCCGGCATGTTTTTACCTTTTCTGATTCTATTAGGCGCGATAACACCCATTGAACCTACACCGCGATGATATTTAGAACCATGCGTATTGAAACTGGTATGTTGGTTATGTCTCTTGATAACACCTGCATAACCTTTACCTTTTGATGTTCCTGTAACGTCTACATAATCACCAGCGGTAAATATATCACATTTTACCTCTTGGCCAACTTCATACTCTTGCATTCCATCAAGACGTATTTCTCTTACGTAGCGCTTAGGTGTCGTATTTGCTTTTGCGAAGTGTCCGTTTAGTGGTTTATTGATGAGATTAGCTCTTTTTTCCATAAACCCTAATTGAACTGCTTCATATCCGTCGTTCTCAACAGTTTTCTTTTGCAATACAACATTCGGTTCCACCGAAATTACTGTTACAGGAATCATTACTCCAGCTTCATTGAAAATCTGAGTCATTCCTACTTTTCTTCCTAAGATACCTTTTGCCATGAGTACACCTCCTATTTAAATTTTTACTTCAAAACGATATCTACACCAGATGGTAAATCTAAGTGCATCAAAGAATCAATTGTCTTTGGCGTCGGGTTCACGATGTCAATTAATCTCTTGTGTGTTCTTCTTTCGAACTGCTCACGTGAATCCTTGTTGACGTGCGGACTTCTCAAAACTGTGAAAATTTCCTTTTCAGTCGGTAGTGGAATCGGTCCACTTACTTCAGCCCCGGTCTTTTTCGCCGTCTCAACAATCTTCTTTGCAGATTGATCCAATAATCTGTGATCATAAGATTTCAATCTAATTCTAATAACTTGATTTGCAGCCATTTAAAGCTCCTCCTTTGCATATAATTCAGCTTATATACAGGCTCCATGTAAATTCCCTGACATCACACTTTCAAGCTCTTAACAACGCCTACGTGTGTGTCAGCAACCTCACATTTCTCAGCCTTCCTACTTTCCATAGGCCCTACTATGATATCAAATTTTATATACAAATGCAAGGATTATTTTCCGTAAATACACCATTTTATAGCTCAAAAAACAAAAAATCCTGATTTTATGGGAAAAACCAGGATTTTTTATGCATCAAACTATTATTATATATATATAATATAAATCTTCGTTTTTAACTAAAATGATTATTTGCAAAATATGTTCATTTCTAGCCTATGTCGCTTTAAACGGCCGGATTTAGCTAACTTGAAGTATCATAATCGATAATGATCTTCATAACGTTTTCGTGGAAATTACTACGGATCGAATCAGCATAATCGACCATGAAAATCGGCATACTTGAAAGTAGCTGTTCGAAGTCGGTTTGCTTGATCATATACGGGTTGAAGAATTTTGCGCGTTCCATCAATGACCAGGTGTAAATACCTTTGACGATGCCCCCTGCTGTCATCTGCATGGTCACGACACCCTGCATGACTCTGAATGCATCCTGACTGTTTATCTTCCCTGTTGGATTAGATACTTGATTTCCTGTCAGAGCTTGTCCGCTATCAATTAGTGTCTTTTCATTTCTTAGAAAACTCAGCACTTGGTCAAAGTTGTCGGAATCAGCCCATGCAGATCTGATTGACGAGGAATAATTCCATATGAATTCGTTGTTATATTCGAACTTTGAAAGTATGATTGCCCCAGATTTCGTATTATTGGCAGTCACGTCTCCGTATGTCACTTCATCCAAAGGTTTGATATTGCTTGGGTATGCATAATCCATGATTCCAGACTCCTGCAATTTCGCATACAATTTATCAAAATCCGCTTGGCTTTGGTAATCCAGACCATAAACGTGCTGGATATCCACGATTACAAACTCACCGGGATTGTCCTTCAGGAATTCAGCGACTTTTTCCATGCTTTTCAGAAAGTTGTCTGAATAGAAATTATGAACCGTATACATATCGTTGTCTTCAGCGTCATATTTGACTCTGACATCCAGATACCTTACTCCTCTATCCAGCAGTTTCGTGATATTGGAAATCTGAGTCTTTGACTGCTTTACAGAAAAGCCTTTGACCAATATTCCGGTAAATCCTGTCATCACAGAACTTGCGGAAAGCTTGTCAACTTTGCTGAAAAGCGATACGGAATCGGAAAAGGTATCATGTGCTCCGAGCATGGCGATATCAATGACCCTTTGATCGTTTGTCAGGTTTTCAGACATCCAGTTAGCATAATTTTCGCTTGAAGAATCTCCTGCGAATAAAGTAACCGGAATGTTAATCACCAAAAGCAAAATAATTAAGGTTATCAAAACCCAAGATAATATCTTCTTTGTCTTCTTAAGAATCTTTTTCATTACTATCACTCCAGAAATCTTCTATCATTTTTTTCATATCGCCGATATCATTGCAGACGGCAAGATGGTTCCAGTTTTTAGGATATAACCTCAAATATTTACGGGTGGTGAAACGATCGTCAAGCAATATCGCTATCCCCCTGTCTGTCTCTGTCCTGATCACCCTGCCAACAGCTTGTATTACCTTGTTCAAACCAGGAAAAGTATATGCGTAGTCAAATCCGCTGCTGAAAGACATATCGTAATGCGACCGCAGGATATTATTGAAAGGACTTAACGCCGGTAATCCGACACCTACTATCAGGACGCCGCTCAAAAGGTCTCCTATCAAATCGATCGATTCTCCGAAAATACCTCCCATGACAAACAGGAATACTTGTGTTGTTTCGCTATTCTCGGCAAAGAAACTCATCATTTCGGCTCTTTCTGAAGCAAACATTTCCTGTCGTTGAGTTATGAAACTCACGTTCTCGATTTCTTCGGTTAGTCTGCTTTTAACCAAATGCATATATGCATAACTCGGGAAGAAAATTATATAATTCCCCTTCTTGCCGGATATTAGAGTTTTCGCTGCGGAAATGATTTTATCCACCGAATCCTCCCTGTCGTTATATCTTGTTGACACATCGTCAATCGCCAGCAATAATAAATTAGACTGCTTGAATGACGATGTGAAGATCTTGCTGTCACCTATATTGTTTGTCAAAAGACTTGTGTAGTAGAAAATCGGCTCTAATGTGGCACTGAAGAATGTACAGGCTTCACAGTAGTCCTTGATTGTCCGTTTTAAATATTCTGACGCATTCAGACATTTTATCGATGCCACTATATTGTCATTTTGATTTTCTATAAGAAAAACGAAATCGTCGTTATAGAATTCACTGATTTTTGCAAACCTGTTAAGGTCGAAATAAAATTCCCTCAGTTCTTTCTTGCCGAATGAGATTTTATTGTCAGCAAAAACCTGATCCAATTTGTTCAAAATCTTTTTCACTGTTCTAAGAAGCGACGGATTTACTTCTTCTTTCTTGATGAAATCGACCTCGGTCAATTCCAGACTTATCGCCGCAAAAATATCAATTGCCTGATTTATTTCGGATGTCGGGTTGGGCTTTAGATATTTTGTAAAATCCTTGATATTCACAAAAGCTTCGCTTGAAACGGATGCGGAATACATCTCCCTACTTCGCGATACCAGATTATGTGCCTCGTCGCAAAGCACAATAGGTTGATAATTGCTGTCATCGAAATACCTTACCAGATGCACCAAAGGATCAAATACGTAATTGTAATCACAGATTACTATATCGGAATAGTTTGATAAATCCAAACTGAATTCGAAAGGACATACCCTATGCTTTCTGCCATATTTCAAAATCAGGTCTTTGGTCAGAAGCGACTCGTTATCGAAAATGTCTCTGATCGCTTTGTATATTCTTTTGTAGTAACCATTCGCATATTTACAGACCTCGGGGTCACAGTCCCTTTCTGATAAGAGACACATGGAATCCTTGGCTGAAATTTCGCAAGTTTTAGCAATCAGACCTTTTTCTTCCAGTAATCTTACAGTGTCGATCACGATCTTTTTCCCATCGTTCTTAGCTGTCAAATAGAACATTTTTTCCCGAGGTTGGTTGATCGCTTTCAAAGAAGCAAACAATGACGCGATGGTTTTACCGATACCTGTCGGAGCCTCAAGATAGATAATATCCTTGGCAAGAATGTTTCTATACACATGCGCCATCATCTCTCGCTGGTTTATTCGATATTCCGGAAAAGGAAATTCTATTCCCTCGATTGATTTTTGTCTTTCAACTTCATGCTGGTTCAAAGTATTGATCCAGTCTATATACTTAAGGATAGTTTTCTCAAAGAAATTTTGTAGTTGCCTAAATGTATAATGTTTCTCAAACTGGGTTATCTTTCTAGTCTCGACATGAACATACGTTAGAACAACATCAATCGATTTAAGAGAGTTGTCTGAGGAATAAACATAGGCGTATATCTTTGCTTGTACCATATGACTTGGAAAAGTATCTTCTTCAAGAATATCCAAATCCATATGTGTGGATTTGATTTCTTCAAGAAACAATTTATTTTCTTTATGTATGATGCCGTCAATCCTACCGGCGATATTGAGAGTAAGTTCATCGGTCAAAAAAGTTGTTTTGCAGACAACTTCCTTTTCGTCATCGGCACTATAAAGCCCTTGCCAATAGCTATGTATTTCCTGTCCTTCTTGGGCTCTTGCTTTTAAAACCCGATCGTTGGTAATGCTTCCGTGTCCATAGAGAAATTCTGCAATTTCTTTTACGCTTACACTTACTTCTTTCATAAATTTCACCATTTATAATTATACCTTATTTTCGCCTTGGTAAAAATTAAAAATGCGAAATTGATCGCATTTAACCTAATTTAATTATGAAAGGCAGCAATGGCAATTCGTTTGATGTATAGATATCACAAAGCGGAAATTTATAACATAGATAGCATAGTACTTTAGCGTTGTTCAACCCACGTATGACTATCTGGGTCCCTCTAAGTTCGACATCTTTTACTACATGGAAATTAATGCCGTCTTCAGAAAATGTAAAGCCCGGGACTTTTTTTGACCGCGAAATCAGATGTAGGTAATTGTTATGTGTGTTTATCACCAATACATCGCCTTGCTTTTGATAAGAAAAATATGTCGGGGACAAGCTGTTCTTTCCTCTTTTAAGGACCTTTTCCAAAACAACTGCTGCCAATCTCCTTGTAAGTATAACTTTGTTTTTAGGTGCTATATCATCTTCTTCGCCCAAATCAACCGCCGAAACAACATAAGTTTTGTTCGAATCATCCATTAGTTCTGATTGCGCCACTCGTAAAGAACTAATTTTAATGCCGTCTACTCCGGGATAACTATAACCGGCGATCTGAGTTACGATGAATGGCATCAGATGATTCTTGAATTGTATACGATAGCTCTTGACTATCTGCTTAAACGCCCTCTCATACATATTATGCAACTCAAAATCCGTTTCCCCTTGATAAAAGACAACACCTGCAATCGAAAGCGGTGCCAGAAGCTTAATGCAATTATCATAAACAAACGAAGGCCTGAGCGCATTTTTTTCTTCTTCGCTTTTCGTTGCGAGATATCTTGTTATTTCTTTATTCATGTCAATATCCGATTTGTTCATCCATGAAAGAATAGAGGATTGGGAAAATCTACAAGTGATTATCCCCAAAGGAACTTTTGCGTTGTCATATAACGCTCTCGCAAAAGAATATGCATAAATACTTTGGCCTCGCATATCGTTTTTGCCAAATTGTTTCCAGTCATTATCAGTTTCGTATTCATAATCGTCGGCAAAGTCTTCATCAAGTTCAAAAAATCTAATATCAGCGTCAACCAGTCCTTGGTCAATATAAAACGTCTCATCCAGTGGTATGGTAACATTTTCTCCGCCTGTAACAAGGAAAACCTCGCCAATCTGGCAGTTATATATCGTTTCTTCCTGTTTTTTTGTATAAATCCTAAATAGAAAGTTCTTGTCCTGATAGGTTTCTGGATTTAGTTCAAACAAGAAGTTGTCGGATTTCGTTTTGATCTTCTGCTTTTGAGTCAAAAACTCAATATTCAGTTCGATTCCTTTCTTACATTTTCCAAAGATTCTGATTGGTTTGTTTGCTTGAAAAATCATTTTGTCAGTAAAAACCGGCGCTAGAAGAAAGTGTCTCTTCATCTTGAATATACCCCCATGTTAGCTATAAAATATTATACCAAATCAAGGAAAAATGTAAACACTTCGGAATAAACCTATTTGTAAAAAAATATCAGGTGCTTGACCTGACATTTCTTTTTCACGTTTATTCAAATGATTTTCTTTTATATTTATTTCCTTTTTTCTCAAGATAATTCTCAATTGAAAATTTGATTGTGTCTTTGATACTTTCTTTGATATTTCTTACTGTATATCCCAGTTCTTCTTTTGCTTTATCATTCGAAAACGAAAAATTGGAATTCAATACGACAATGGAATAGTGTGTGAATAAAGGTTTCTGTCTGAGAAGTTTATAATATATTTCCGCAAAATAACTCGTTGCCAGAATAAACCAGAATGCCAATTTCGTTTTAACAGGTTTTCTACCCGTGTATTTGGCAATCAGATCCAATAATTCCTTGACGGTTATCTCATTGCCGGAAAGAATGTATCCTTGTCCGTTGCGTCCTTTTTCGGCAGCCAAGGCCAATCCTTTAGCCACATCTCTGACATCAACGAAATTGTATCCGCCTTTCAAATAGGCTTTCAGTCTTCCCATTAGAAAATCAATGAAGACTTGGCTTACATTCGAAAGTTTATAATCGAAAGGTCCGACGATTCCGGAAGGATAGACAATCACTGTTTCCAGATCAGGATCCCTTTGATTCATTATCATTTGCGTAGCCATCGCCTTTGATTTGGCATATGTGCCTTTAACTGACTCCGGATCCACCATTTCAGGTTCACTCATGGTTTCGCCTTTAGGCAATTCCTTTATGGCATGCACACTTGAAGTGTAAACCAATCTCTTAATATGGTTTTTTTGGCATGCCTCCAATACGTTTTTCGTGCCTAAAACATTCACTTTAAGTACGCTTTTTTTGTTTCCGGTTCCTATTTCGACTATTCCTGCCAAATGAAATACAACATCATAATCCTTGATATTATCGAACAGGAATTGTTGATTCAATACATTTCCGACAAGTATTTCGGAATACGGTTCGATGATTTTATAATCGTCCTTTGGTAAAACCAAGGAGGTTATTTCATAGCCTCTATTATATAATTCTCTTACAAGCACGTTCCCAACATGTCCTGTCGCTCCTGTAACAAATGCTTTCATATTTATCACCAGCTTATGAATCTATTATACATCAGTCTTGTGCATAAATAAACAGGTGTTCACTATTTAGAAGAAATATTCAGATAAGCATCACAATCCATACAATTATATTTCGCTCTCATCAAGTACAAGTACATTTATCTGTCCGCCATATGCCGCGCCGCCGTCGATCAGGATCTTTTTATCAAAGACGACTATATCGTGTTTACCCATTATCATCATGTTCGGAGTGTGCCCGATGATGATTTTCTTGTGGAATGATTCCGGAACGGCTCTTGAGTATCCCCGTTCCCAGATTGCATAATGCATGTCGGTTTCATGCCAATCATCAAGCGAAAAATCCAGGTACCCATGTACCAATACATGATGTGGAAATTCCAGATATGGTGGCAATTCTCTTAACCAATTAACAAATACTGGATATTTCGCCAATATCCTCTGGCCTGCAATTATGAATTCATCTTTTGTAAGATTGAATCTGTTTGACTCCTCCCCCAGTCTGACGGTCGGACCGAATCCGTTCCGCAGCACATTAAATCTGACATAAGATACATCTCCGGAAACCATATCCAATAAAAACTTGTCGTGATTTCCCAAAACACCTATGATCCGGTTCTTTTCTATCAAAGATTCAATGAATCCGATGACCTTATCTCCCTCTTTGCCTCTATCCAAAGCATCTCCTCCAAAAACAAAAACATGGTCCGGATTGTCCAGATCAAAACCACTTGTTTTCAACGCCTTGATCAATTTCGAATAATTGGCATGAATGTCGCTTACAATAAAATATTTCTTCATAATGTATCCTTTGAAATCAAAGACCGCCAACATATCTTTGTCGGCAGTCTTAATATTTATTGATAATTATAGTATATGTTGTTCCAAAGCAAACGCCTTGCAAACACCTTCGCAAGTGCATTTGCCGTCATAAGTATTGACACCGTATTTCAAAGGACTGGACACTTTTATAGCTTCTTCTAATCCTTTGTCCGCCAGCAACAAGCCGTATTTCAAAGTTGAGTTGTTCAAAGCAACTGTCGAGGTCTGCGGAACAGCTCCCGGCATGTTGGCTACACAGTAATGGACAACGCCATCGACCACAAACGTAGGATTGTCATGATAAGTGGCTCTCGATACTTCAGTGGATCCACCTTGGTCAATAGCTATGTCGACGATAACACTGCCTTCCTTCATTTTCTTGTAATATTCCCTCTTGATCAATTTAGGAGCTTTTGCTCCTGGCAACAATACGCCGCTGATAACAAGATCCGCATTGATGCATGATTGTTCAAGGTTATGTTTGTTGCTATATAAAGTAGTAATCTTGCTTCCATATAGCTCGTCAAGATATGTCAACTTATCTATATTAATGTCAAGGACAGTGACGTTCGCCTCTAGACCTACAGCCATCTTCAAAGCATTTTCTCCGACAACACCGGCACCGATAATAGTAACGTTCGCTCTCCTTGTTCCTGGAACTCCTGACATCAGAACACCAAGGCCGCCAAAAGGTTTTTCCAAGTGTTTAGCGCCTTCGATTACGCCAAGTCTACCGGCTACTTCGCTCATTGGTTTCAGACATGGCAACGATCCATCTTCCAAAATTATTGTTTCATACGCTACAGCCTTAACTTTGCTAGCCATCAAAGCTTTTGTCAAAGCCTCATCTGCGGCCAAGTGCAGGTATGTATAAAGTAATAAACCTTCGCGGAAATATTTGTATTCTTCTTGTAAAGGTTCTTTGACCTTGACGATCATTTCAGACTTATTCCATACTTCTGCGGCTGTCTCTAGGATTTGAGCCCCACTTTCCAAGTACTCTTGATTTGAAAATCCTGAGGCTAATCCTGCATTGTTTTCGATATAAACCGTATGACCATGATGAGTGTATTCTCTTACACTGCTTGGTGTCAATCCGACACGACTTTCCAACTTCTTAATTTCTTTGACGCAACCTATAATCATTTTTTAAATCACCTCGCGATTATATTGTAACACAATAGGTAGCGTTTTCATAAACTTTTTTTCAGTTTTTTTAACAACTGATTTTTGATGAAAAAACACCTCTAACATTTGAGATTTTATGTAAGATAATTCATAAAAAAAAGTCAGGAAATTCCTGACATATTTCTTTATTTACAAGCTAGTTTATATATGTTTTTTGCGTCTTCCATGGTGATTACCTTGAATGCACCAAGTTTATCGCCGTTGTTTATTCTCAGTTTTTCAATCAATTTATCAATATCTTCTTCCTTTGCACCTATTTCTGCAAATGATGTCGGCATGCCAATTTCCTTGAAAAAACTTTCCAATGCCTGTATTCCAGCCAAGGCCACTTTAAGAGGTTTCTTATGATTGTCTTTGATGTTGAAAACTTTGACAGCCAAACGCCTGTATCTCTGGACATCTTCCATAACGGTGTATTTCATGTATGCAGGAAACATCACCGCAAGACCGGCACCATGTGTCACATCATACAAACCGCTTAGTTCGTGTTCAAGTCTGTGAGTCGCCCAGTCTTCTTCCCTTCCTACTCCCAAAAGTCCGTTATGTGCAATAGTACCAGCCCAACAAATTGTGGCTCTTGCTTCATAATTTGTCGGTTCAACTTTGACGACCCTCATTGCCTCAATGATTGAAACCAAAGTTCCTTCCGATAATCTGTCAGTCAAGATGACATCTTTTGTCTTTGTCAGGTATCTTTCAAAAATATGACTCATCATGTCCACTACTCCTGCAGCTGTTTGGTACATTGGCAGCGTATATGTCAATTCCGGATTAATTATCGCAAAAGCCGGTCTGAAAAGCGGACTGTATCCACCACGCTTTAGCATTCCGTCTTCTTTCGTTATTACTGAGGCAAAAGAGCCCTCTGATCCGGCTGCGGGTATAGTAAGCACGACACCAATGCCAAGGCATTTCTTGATTTCTGCTTTATTGTCATAGAAATCCCAGAAATCACCATCATATTTTGCTCCAGCGGCAATTGCTTTTGATGAATCGATTACCGAGCCGCCACCAACAGCCAATATGAAATCCACCTTTTCTTCCTTGCACAGTTTAACACCTTCATAAACCAAAGTGTCTCTCGGGTTGGGAACAACCCCACCAAGTTCCACATAAGCGATTCCTTCTGTCTCGAGCGCTTCCACGACTCTATCAAACAGTCCTGATCTTTTTACAGAACCTGTGCCATAATGTATCAATACCTTTTTGGCTTTATATTTTTTTAATAAACTACCAACCTGACTTTCGGTATTCCTACCAAAAACAAATTCAGTTGGGCTTTGAAAACTGAAATTCAGCATCTTATCACATCCTTCAAAAATATTATATCATAATATGAAATCTTCTGGGTAATTAGAAAAAGCAAAATCATTTTTTATTTTGGAATGGTATAATTAAAATAGAAAGAGGTTAATGATGAAAGATCTAACTTGGATAAAAGAAGAATTGATCGCCCATCGAGGGCTGCACACGCTTGACAGAACCGTTCCGGAGAATACAATGCTTGCATTCAGGAGGGCGATGGAAGCCGGCTACGGAATAGAATTTGATATTAACGTACTTGGCGACGGGAATGTCGTTGTTTTTCACGACCCTAATCTGAAAAGGTTATGTGGAATCGATAAGAACCTAATTGATTTGACGTATGAAGATATCAAGGATTTAACCATTCTCGATTCGAAGGAGAAAATCCCTCTGTTAAAGGATGTCCTTAAGCTAATTGACGGTAAAGTTCCGCTCCTTATAGAACTGAAACCCAAAGTAGACACCAAGAAGCTATTCACATCCTTCTTGAAAATCATTGATGAATACAAAGGTGTTTTCGCTGTGCATTCATTCCATCCGCAAGTGATATATTGGTTCAAAAAATATCGACCGGATATTATCAGAGGACAGATATCAGAATTCTTCAGAGACGATAAGGATATGAGTTGTATAGTCAAATATTTAATGAAAACCATGCTTTTCAATTTTATAACAAAGCCAGATTTTATCAATTATGGAATCAAGGATTTGCCAAATAGATATTTGGATAGATTTTACAAGAAAGGTATTGTCGTCATATCCTATGCATCCCGAAGTCAAGATGAGTTTGATATGGCTAAGAAGTATTATGACAATTCCGTATTCGAATTCTTCATCCCGGAGAAAAAAGCTTACAATCAATAGATTACAAGCATAATGTCTGCTATAATAAGGCATATGGTGGAGGCACATATGAAAGCCGAGACGTTGCACAGAATTGATTCGACAATCGAAAAGCTAAAGAACTCATTCAATGATTTTTTGGTGGATTCACTGACAGGTTGTTACAATGAGCTTTTTATGCGTGAATATCTGATCAATTTTCTCGATATGCTTAAAGCCACCAAAAGCAGCAGCAGATTGGTCCTTGTATATATAAACGTCGACAATATAACCGAATTAAACCTAAGATATTCTAGCGAAACCGGCGACGAAACCATCGCAAATCTGGGTTTCATATTGAAACAACTGGTAGACGAAGAGGATCTTCTTATAAAGAAAAGTGGTCCTGGTTTTATTGTTTTGATACACAATTGTGTCAGAAATGATATTCGGGAGTTCACTTCACTGATCCAAAACTCAGTTAAGAAGGCTGAGGTTTTCATTGATCCGATCACGGTATCTACCGCGGTTGTATCTATTATGGAAGTCAAAGGTATCAATGATCATAAAGAACAAGTTGATACTATGATGGAAATCGGCCAAAAAAGGATTAACTTGACACACCGTCTTGGCGATAATTCCTATATCGATGTCAACACAGTTTTAGTGAAAGAATCCGCAGGTAATATTTTGCTTGTGGAATCAGATCCATTGACTATGAAAATGATCAAAGCAGCACTTGAAGCAAACCACTATAAAGTTTATATCAGAGAAGACGGCTCAGCTGCTTTGGAAATAGCTACAAAAATCCAGTTTGACACAATCATCGCAGACAGATACGCTAGAAAAGTCGATGGACTTACACTTAAGCAACATCTAAATGAATCCACCATCAATATGAACTCGCTATACATACTAACAAGTCAGAATAAGAATGTAGAAATAATCGAGAAAGCCAACCATATAAATGTTAATTTTGTCATTAAGAAACCAATCATTTTCGAAGAATTGCTGGGAATCATAAACAGACATCTAAGCGGTAAGGAAAATTACCTTATATGACATTGAAAAGTGTATTATGGATTGCTACTATCTCGTTATTGATATCTATATTGTTGATATTTCTGGTTTTTCTCCAAAAAGCAAGAAAAAAACATATCGAAATAAAAAATCAAAAAATACAAGAATTGATCATGGAGAAATTCGGGTTAGGAAAAAATGTGCCTATTAGATGTAGTCTCAAGTCCTTTATGCACAACTTTTTCCTTTTTTCGCAAAAAATAGAGATGAATCATTTGGCTTTGACAGAAACCTATGATTATTTATCACGCAGGAAATACATTAAGAAATTGTTGCGAGATATGAATTCTGTCAGCGGATACAAAAGGGCAAGGGCAATCACATATATCTCTCTTTTTAAGAACGATATAATACATAATGCGCTGATTGATAGACTAAATATAGAAAACAAGGAACATATCAAGATACTGATTGTCAACGGGTTGAAAAACAATCTGGATGAACATGCCATCAAAGCGATTATCACAAGCTTGATCACAAGTAGACGCTATTACCAGATCAGGGTAATTAAAATCATGAAAAAATATATTGATCAGTCAAACATAGACCTAAGTATATACTTAGGTCTATGTTTGACTGATCA
>CAYZPL010000003.1:0-22528 GCA_964480415.1 uncultured Candidatus Izemoplasmatales bacterium | reverse complement strand
TTTTGGAAATTTCTCGTTGACCTTTTGCCTTTCTTGAAAAACTATGGTATTATTTTAGTATTCAAATTAGGAGGGTAAAAATGAATAAACGTTACTTGGTAATAGGTCTTGCTGTCCTTTTTTTTGGCTTGATTCTCAGCTTGTTTGTGCTGATGACTCCTGTTCCAAACATGACTAATGACAGCGAATTCAACGTAAAGGAATGCGAGGAATATCTAGGGGTAATTTCTCAAGACCAGCATTCAGTATACGATACTGTTGATCATGAAATTGTTAGATCTTATCTTAAGGCAAAATTATCAGAATTTATCGGTGCGGGAAACGTAACCGAATATAACTATCCAGGAAGCCTTACGGGAGATAATTTAAGTTATGATATTCATAATCTTTTAGGAATAATTCCTGGCCAACCTGGAAATGCTGCCATCATGCTGGTTGCGCATTATGACTCAAGAGGACCTGCGGGTAGAGCTGGAGAACTGGGTCAATCTTACGGTGCGGCTGATGACGGATACGGATTGGCTACATTATTGGAAATAGCTCGCCTCTATGGCGGCCAAACACTTGTCAATCCGATATATATCTTATTCACCGATTCCGAGGAAGTTGATCTCGGCGGAGCCAAATTGGCGGCTTCGGACACCAGTATAGATGTCGCTGACAAAGTTGGGTTCGTAATCAACGTTGAAGCCAGAGGCATCAAAGGCCCTGCGATAATGTTCGAAACCAGTTCGGAAAACAACAAAGTGCTTGATTTCTACAAGAATGCGGAATACCCGGTAGCTTATAGTCTGGCAACCGCAGTTTATACTGTTATGCCTAATTCCACAGACTTTACGAAATTTTTAAAGATAGGTAAACAAGGAATAAACTTTGCAGTTCTCGACAATCTGTATTACTATCATACTCCGATGGACAATTATTCGAACATAAGTCTTACGAGTCTGCAACATTACGGAGCACAGATTGTACCTTTGGTCGACGAATTCACAAGCAATGCCAAATATGCCGATGTGAATTACTTTGTGGATACACACAACCAGGTGTTCTTCACCCTGTTCCCGAATGTTTTTATCAGTTATACGGATACATTCGCCATTGTTTTGAACATATTGGTTTTAGTAGCTTTCATAGGCGTTGTCGGATTATTGATTTATAAGAAGGACACAAGTTTCAAAAAACTTGGTTTGTCTCTCGCTTACATATTCGGGGCTATTGTCGTGGTCGTGGTCTTGGGGCTTTTCCTATCAAAATTCATCGCTTTCGTTGGCAGAGTGCCGTGGGATCTTTTTTATGTGAAACTCAACAACACCGGATTGCCAGTATTTTTGATTCTTGTGGGTATGGCTGTCGGTCTTGCGTATGTGTACAAGAAACAAGCAAAAGACAGATCCTGGCAGTATTCGATCATTTCTGCTGGAGTATTCCTCAATTTATTGCTCGCTTTGGTAACGGGATTCGTACTAAGCGGAGCTTCATTCCTGTTCATGATACCGGCACTTTTCGGATTGATCGCATTGGCCATAATCAAATTCAATAAGAATATTTGGGTAAAACAAGTAGTATTGGGACTGATTATGATTTTAAGTCTGTTGGTGATCGTTCCGCTTCTTTACTTGCTTTTCCTTGCAATTACAGTCGGAGGCTTGTTGGTGTTTGGTGTGATTATGCTATTCTATCTGGTGACGCTTGTCCCATGTTTCTTCTGGCAGATTGAGACACCTTCTTTACAGTAACAGATTAATGGAAGTTATTGATTAACGAGATATAGAAAGGGGATTAGAGTTTCTATCCCCTTTTTTACGAACATAGGAAGGACTATCAGGGTATTCTATACATTTAGAGATATATATGTAGAAAATAATGACCATTTCATAGTCAATTTGGATTTTCTTGTTGAAAAAATACTCTGTGTGTACTATCATTATAATAACAGTCATACAACGACAATGTTTGACAGGGGGGATTTATTTATAATGGCATTATTCAGCAAACTGAAAGAACGTTCAGAAGCCAAGAAGAAAAAGATAAAAGAAGAAGATCTTAGTTCAGGCAGAGTATCCGTATATACCATGGAAGCAAAATTCGAATCAGAGGATCTTGTCGGAGCAGCAAGAGATTTAAAGAGCCTTTTGGAAATCTATGGAATTAGAAAGAAAAAAAATCACAGATACAAAGGAAGAGAATTCATTCACTTTATTTTGAGTAGCAAACATAAAGATTTGAAAAGCACTGGATACAAACATTGGCAGAATATCAATCAGATCATCATCCTGAATCATAAGACTGTTTATCCGTTCCACAAGCAGAACCTTAGAGATGCGATGACCTTTTTCGAAAAGGAAATCAAAGGTCTGAATACAATCGATGTTTTTCTGGAATAATCAAGTTTTTAATATTATATTAAGACAATAAGCAAAGTCGTTAGGACTTTGTTTTTTTGTGCCTATGAAATCAATATGTGTTGTCGAGATTATTATATGGCTGAAAGAAGGAATATTTGATATAATATAGGAGTGATTGATTCTGATATTTCCGGAGGTGTAAAGATGAAATATTCACAAGAATTGGAATTGTTGCAGCAATGTGTCAGCAAAATATTCGAACAAGCAGAAGAACAGGAAAGAGAAATCGGATATAAAAAAAGGAACGAAATCGTGACTTCTTCCGATTTGTTTATCGAAAAAGAGATCATCAAGACAATAAAGAGCAAGTTTCCGGAAGACAGATTCCATAGTGAGGAATTCAACAGGGATACATTGCTTGGTGACAGGACCTGGTTGATAGATCCTATCGATGGAACCAGCAACTACGCCCATAATCTCGATATGTTCGTCGTACAGATAGCGTTATATGACAAAAGTGAAATAGTACTTTCTTATATATACAAGCCACGGACCAAGAAGACATATTATGCTATAACCGGAGAAGGAGCTTATTTGAATGAACAAAAGATTTCGGTATTCTCTGATTTGGAACAGCCTAATCAACTGATGTCGATGGTCGGATTGTCCCATCAAAAGACGAAGGACAAATCATATTTTCTGAAACTGATTGATTACACCAACAGAAACGGTATCAAAATAAGGGTTTTGGGAACGCTTGGTTACGAGATGGCGGAAATGGCCGCAGGAGCGTTCGTGATGCTTTATACCGATGTGACCAACTTTTGGGATGTGGCACCGGGATTGCTTTTAAACAAAGAAGCCGGCGCAACCGTTTTGAACGAATCCGGAAACGAATATCATCTAGGAGATGAGCACATGTTTGTGTTCTGCGATAAAGTTTTCGGAAATGAAGTACTAAGAGAATTAGGCTTAATATAAAAACAAAAGGCGTGACTAAGTGTCATGCCTCTCTTATTTACTTGGTATATAGTTTATTGGTTCCCTCGGCACTGAGCACTAAAAAATAAAATGTAGAAAAAAAGACAATAAAAAGATATATTTCAGTTTCATTCCCAATAAATTCGAAGTAGTTATGCTTATTGTTTCCGCTTACTTTATATGATAAAGACATCAAAATCAAGAAAAGACCAAAAAATAAAGGTAATTATACAGATTTTGCAACAAAAGTCTTGCATTTATCTCAAAATAATGTATTATATAATATGACGTAGTATAAATGTGAAATGAAATTAAGATAACGAAGTTACCTCAATAATAGTTTAACAATTTGTAGTAAGTCAAAAATTAATATGGAGGTAACATCATGACTGGTAAAGTCAAATGGTTCAACTCTGAAAAAGGGTATGGATTCATCACTGCTGAGAACGGCGAAGACGTGTTTGCACACTTCACTCAAATCAAAAAAGATGGATACAAAACTTTGCAAGAGGGAGAAGCTGTAAGCTTCGACATCGCTGAAGGCCAAAAAGGTCCACAAGCGACTAACATCGAAAGTTTATAATCTCAACCAAAGAAGCCGATTATCGGCTTTTTTATTTGCTTTTTATTCAATACCATCTAAACTATAAACATTTTTTGTGATATAATTTTCTTTACAGAACACGAATGGAGGGATTTACTATCAGAAAATTACTTATATTGATTCTGTTATTCTTATCCTTGACGCTTGTTTCCTGTGGAGCGAACACTAAGGATTACTATACAGACGATACTCCGATGACAATAGCGATGAAAAGCGACAGCCTGAAGATTTTGCAGCTGACGGACCTACATCTCACATATGGTGTGGATGCATCGGATAGAAAGACATTCGCGGGGATAAAGGCCTTGGTGGAAAACAATGACTATGATTTGATTGTCATCACTGGCGATTTAACATTGTCTCCGTTCGGCCCGAGCTTGTTCGCAAGACTTGTAAGATTCATGGAAAGTCTCAAAACTCCTTGGACCTTCGTTTTTGGTAATCACGAGAGTGATTACAATCCTTACACGGCTTACTTGGATAAAATCAAGAACACCCAATATCTCTATTTCAAAGTAGGTCCGGAAATGGATGGAGGCGGTTATGGTAATTTCAGAATCGATTTCACTAAAGATGGACAGCCGTTCTATACGGCATATTTCCTGGACTCACACGCGGAGAGAACGGATTATACTTCTGAACAAGTTGAATATGACTATCTTAAAGTTTCACAGGTGGATTGGTATATAAATCATGTTAAGCTCGATTCGACCGATTCCATAATGTTCATGCATATTCCGTTGAGACAGTTCACAAAAGCGGTCAAAGATGACCCAAGTACATACAATGGTACTTTCGGAGAAGACAAAGTTTATCCTCAAGGTGTAGATACGGGAATGTTCGATGCGATTGTATTTTATGACAAGACCAAAGGTGTCTTTGTCGGACACGACCATCTTAATGATTTTTCTTTCACATATAAAAGAGTATTGTTGGCATATGGTCAGGTTACCGGGTATAGCGCTTATGGAGACTTGCCTCGCGGGGGAAGAGTTATCGATGTCTCGAGCACCGGAGAGATGAGTTCGCATATCATCCTGGAAAGCGATGTGATATCATGAAACTATTTCAAAGATTAATGGTAATGTTATTGGCTATCACATGGGGCATAATATTGTTCTGGTACTTTAGCGGACTGATATTCTTAGCTTTTCCTATCTTCGGAATTTGGTTCGCCATTAGAGGAGGTAAAATCAATGTTTGATTATCTGATCGTCTTGATCTCCGTTATCTCTTTCTGGGTCGCGCTTGCAATGGTGGGAGTTTTATTGCTATATAGAATTGCCGTGATCCTTAGAGATGGATTCGATCTGAGAAAATCTCTTTTCGTTATCTTGATGCCTTTCTCAATGGGATATTTTTTCACATACAAGGAAAAAAGCAGAACCAGGACTTGGTATCAGGTTTTGGTAATGATTCAGTTTTTCTTGATAATGATCGGATTTATTCTTATTTTCTACACAAGATATATGTAAATAACAGAAAACGCCTTAAGTGATTCTTAAAGGCGTTTTTTTTGTTGCCGATTTTTCCGGATAATTTTATCAGTGCCCTTTTACTTTGATGTTTCTAGTGTTATAATTACTTTAATTTGAACATCAAAGAAATATACAAGAATGGTCGGTGTAATATCAATGACAAAATCCAAAAAACCGGGAAAAATCTCACTTTTTACCAATATTATGTATGCTACAGGAGATTTCCCTTTTTCTATCAGTGTAACTTTAATAGGCTTTTTCTTAATGATCTTCCTGACAAATACAGTAGGTATCGATGCGTTTTGGGCAGGAGCAATAATATTCATATCCATTGTTTGGGATGCGATTACAGATCCTGTGGTGGGATATATCAATGACAATACGAGAAGTCGAATAGGCAGAAGAAGAAAATACATTTTCATGTTTTTGTTGCCGATGGCGATTGCATTTTTGATGCTTTTCAGTGTACCGACATTATTCAAATCCGACAGCCAGTTCGTTAAAGTTTTGGTAACACTTATCCTATATCTGTTGTTCAAGACTTTCATGACTTTGGTCGCAACGCCTTTCGGAGCCATAATCAACGAGATCACAGACGATTACGATGAAAGAACGAAGATGACGACATTCAGAATGGTCAGTTCGATCATCGGCACTTTATTGGCGATCATAATACCTGAATTTCTTGGATTGTCCAACGCAAGCCAGGACAATACAACAGGCTATATCATGATGGGCGTCATATTCGGCGGACTGATGACCTTCCTCGGTTATGCGAGCGTCTTTTCGCTCAGGGAACGAAACCGCCATTTAAATCAGACCAAGCATTCTTTCGATTTCAAGAAGTACTTTTTGCATTCTTGGAAAAGCGTGCCTTTCAGACAAGTGACGATCATGTATATGTTGAGTATCTGCGTGATGAATTTCATACAGGGAAATCTTGTCTATTTCATAAATTACAAGATGCTTCTACCGGGGGTGTTCTTGCCGATTGCCGGCGGAGTGATGGTTTTAGCGATCATCTTGATGCCGATATGGATGAAATTGGCGCAAAAAACTTCGAAACGCACGGCGTACGTGATTGCGATTACTGTCATAATCGCCGCTCTGTTAAGTCTATATTTCGTGCCGACATTCGATTACCAGGCTGCCAACGTCCCGGTTTCACAAGCCACCAGTTCCATGCTTCAACCAGGATATCAAGGACTTAACATAAGTTTCATCAAGGATATCAACACGGACATGGGGAAGGTGATAACGGTATTATGGAATGAAGCTCCATGGGTTTACATCAGCATACTTGTGCTTTCTTTCGGATTCTCAGGGCTCCAGATGTTGCCTTTCTCGATGGTGCCGGATGCTATCAATTTCTCCGCCAATGCAAAGGAAAAGAAAGAAGGAGCTTATTATGGAATCGTGACCTTCGTCCAAAAAATGGGATGGGGACTTGGAATGCTTTTGACAGGCATAATCTTAAGCGCCTCCGGGTATTTGGAACCGGCTAAAGTCTTTACTGAAACCAGTCAGAACACTGATCTGGCCGGGATGATCGTCTTACAATCGAATTCCGCGATCACTGCGATCACGATATTATTCACCATCATCCCAGCAGTTCTTGGTTTATTGGGCATAATCTCCATTTGGAGATATAAGATTGGCCGTGATGCTTTGAACAAACAGATGGAAATGATCAATGCAGAGGATGACGAATATGAACTTGAGATTCACGAAGTCAACAATATGCTTGAAGTCGAGAATTTCGTCCGTCTGCATGAGATAATCTATCAGGACGATCCTTTATACGTATTTCCGATCCGCAAGGATTTCAAGAAAGATTTGATTGATCAATTGATAAAGAAAGAATATCACCAACCCGTCGTGGCGTATAACGTATATGTCAATAAAAGGATTTCAGGTAGAATCTGGTTGACTTTATTCAAGGTCAAACCTGGAAAACCGGGAGAAGAAATTCAAGGTGTATTCAACTTCTTTGAAATATTGGATGACGAACAAGTATCGAAGGCGTTGTTTGACGCCGCCGATGAATGGTTCAAAAAACAAGGCGTCAGATATTATTATGGAAACACGAATCCGCTTGATCCAGACGCTGCAAGAGGAATTCTGACAGAAGGCTTCGACGAAGCTCCTTTCATCATGTGCATCTATAACAAACCATATTATGGCAAGCATTTCGAAAAGCATGGATTTACGATGAAGGAGGAGTTGTGGAGTTACCGTTTCACCTATGATGACGTCCCATTCGATCGTTACGAAGTGATCGATAAACTTAAGGAACGTTATGGCTTTTATGTCAAGAGCGCCAGCAAGAAGAATTTGGAAAATGACGCAAAAGATGTTTTGCAAATAATGGAAGAATCAATTTCCGATGACTGGGATTTCCGAGCTCCAGATCCGGATAGTCTATATGAAATGTTGAAAGGATGGAAGAATTTCCTTGATTTCGATCTTATCAAAATCGCATATACGAATGAAGGTAGACCGATCGGATTCACGTTGATGGTGCCGAATTTCAATGAAGCCTTGCAAAAAATCAAAGGCCATTGGAATCCGATTTCGATCGTCAGACTGTTCTATTACAAGAAAAAGATTAAAACCATCAGAGCGATGATTCAGATGGTTGTGATCGATTTCCAAGGCAAAGGAGTAATCAACGCTCTATATCAAGATTATTTCGAAACGATCAGGAAGCGGGGAATCAGGATGATAGACGCCTCGTCAATCGGTAGCGACAACTTCAAAAGCCGATCTGCGATTGAAAAACTTGGCGGAACGAAATACAAGGCTTTCAAAATGTATGGAATGGATATTTCAGAAAAAACCGAAAAAAAATAAGATGCTAAATTTAGCATCTTTTTATTTGACGACCGAATCAAGGATCAGTTGGTGCATCCTTTCGTTGATCTTGCGGAAATTTACCGGAAGCATACTATCAGAAGCGACATTCACCAGAGTGGTAGAACCTGTGCATCTCAAATCATCTCCGACTTTCACTTCGTATTCATGGACAAGTCTGATCCCGTTATATCTGACTAGCTCGGCTCCAAGCGTCACTTTCTCTCCGTATTTGACCGGTTTGATGTACTCGAGATGAGCTTCTTTCAATACATAGAAAACTCCCTGGCTTTGGATATCCACCATAGTGATACCCAAATCTTCCAGTAGTTTCGTTCTGACGATCTCAAACCAACGCAAATAATTTGAGTGATGAACGATTTGTTGCATGTCTGTTTCATAATATCTTACTTCTATATCAACTTCGAACATTTCGATTCTCCATTCTAATAAACATTTTTAATATTTATCTTGAACAGCCCTCAGGAACTGCGCTCCCGAACTGTCCATTTTCAACATATAGTGTTTGCCATCGTATTCAAATCCGAAATCTCTTCTCAAAGTCATTGTCGGATTGGTTATTTCGCTTACCGGAATCTTGATATCTGCCGCACCTGTGATTTGAATCTCGCCATTATCATAGACGATTCTGACTCTGCCTACAGGATCCTGGGTTTCGTTCTTAACTTCGAGGAAAGAGAGGAATCCCTCAGCTTCGATGCGGGTATCTCTCAGTTTTTCCGAGTGTTGACGCTGGAAATGATTCCAATCGACAAGATTGTCGAATTTAAAACCGTGGATGAATCCATATTTGTCGATGTGACCTTTGGCATGGCATGAGGTACAGGTAATCTCATTGCCAGAAGTTTCGATCGTGTTTATCGCTTGGCAATGCGGGCAGACATAGACAACGTCCTCCAATCCTTCCGCGAGGTGTTTGCCTGGATGAGAAATCATTTTCTCTCTTTGATCTTCGTAAGCATTGTAATAGAGAGCTTTATTGACGATCTTTCCGATTTCCTCAACTGATAGGTTCTTAATTTCGTCTTTGGTAATCGTGATATCATAATAGAGTTCGATATGGTGACGTCCTCGTTTACCCTTGCCCCATCTTGGACGGGAAAGAAATCCTCCTTTGACATTGCAGGTCATGACATCCAGTCCCAGTTTCTTGAGCAGTTTCATTGTCGAACTCTCTATATATTCTGTTTCGCCGTAATAAGTGGTGTTCCCTTCCGGGAAGATAAGGATCGGATAGCCTTTGGCAACGGAATCGAATACTTTTCTTATCGTATTCATATCACTTTTACCTTTGGATTTCGGTATGACATGTGCAACTTGCGTTACGAGAAATTTTGTTGGTTGTTTGGTAAAAAGCGTTTGTGAGGCAATGATGAATGGAACTTTTCTGAGACGCAAAGGGACGTGAACCACATCAAACAAGTATGTATGATTTCCCAACAATACGTACGGTTCTTTTCTTCTGAAATTCACTTTATCGGTGCGATAGACTTTTCGTTTCGCATCGAGCCACATCCATATATATACTAGTGGTCTGAGTAATGTCATTATAAAATCCTGTTGCTTATCTTTTCGACTTTTTTTCATATATATGTCCTCCATGCTTTGTGTAAATGATTATACCATAAATACACCCTATAAGTTAAAATCATTGCTTAATGATCTGTGCCGGTCCGCCAACCCATACGCTCTTTATCTCATTGTTTTTTATTTCCAGAATCGTACGTATTTCTGAAGGTTGCCCCATGGAATAACCTTGTCTCAATATGTATGATTCCTTCTGAATATGATATTTGAATAGGTAGCATCCAAGCGCACCACTGGAAGTACCAGTTGCGCTTTCTTCGTCTATTCCGACGCTTGGCGCAAAGTTGCGTCCATATACATCAACTTCATTATCAAGTGCGAAAGCGTGGATTCCGGTCAGATCGTATTTTTCGGATATCTCGATGATCTTAACGATATCCGGTTTAAGACTGTTTAGAACAGTTATAGATGGAACAGGAAGGAATATTTCTTTAAGACCCGTGGAAACGATCCTTGGTTTTAATTGATCGTGAAATTGTAGATTGGCGAAACATTCGACAAGTTCATTCACATCGATTATTTCTCCGTACATGGGAAGTTTTTGTTGCATCATAACGACATCATCCCTGACATCAAGTTTCAGGATCCCCACTTTTGTCTCTTGAGTAAAAATACCGTTACCAATGATTTTCAGATCCCTGAGCAGATTGAAAGTGGCTATTGTCGCATGGCCGCAAAGATCAACCTCTCTTTGTGGGCTGAAGAACCTGACTTTGAAATCCGCTTTGTCGCTTTTCGATACAAAAGCCGTTTCGCTGAAGCCCACATCCTTCGCTATAGCTTGCATTTGGGCATCGCTGAGATTGTCGGCACCGATATAAACTCCCGCTTTATTGCCACCATTTACGGTTTTTGGAAAAGCCGTCACCCGATATAAGTTATCCATCATTGTCTCCTTATTCCTGTACTTATAATGATGTGGAATAATAATATTTTATATTTTAACATATAATTGGCGTAAAATCATATAGCATCAATAATCAGAGAAAAAATGAATTTTTATTGATTATTCAATTACATGAAATATCAATGTAACCACTTCAAATATATCCTTATAGTGATATACTATGTTTATGAAGGTAAAAGTGGAGGTAAATATGAAATTTTACATTAAACAAAAAGTTTTTACATTGAAAGACAAGTTTAATATCACTGACGACCAGCAGAACCAGCTATATCAAGTCAAAGGTAAATTCATGAGCATAAAGAACAAATTGGATTTATTGGATAAAGCGGACCAATTGGTTCTCCATGCGGAGAAGAAGGTCTTCTCTTTTATGCCGAAATACTTTATCTATGATCCGAAAATGCAAGAGATTGCGCAAATTCAGCGAAGATTCGGATTCAGACCTAAATTCTACATTTCGGTACTTAAGAAAGATTTCCGATTAGAAGGGAATCTTTTCGCGCATTCGTTTACAATCCTTGACAGAGATACGGTGGTGGCAACCATCTCCAAAAAGATATTCTCGTGGGGAGACACATATGAGATTGAAGTGGAGGAACAGGAAAATGTTGAACTGTTCTTGTTTGTGGTTATCATCCTGGACCAAATATTACATGAAAAGAAAAAATCAGGCATAAGAATATAATAATCGTCCACGGATTGAAAAGGCATTCCATTTTATGGAGGCCCTTTTAATATACTTTAAGCAAATCATTTTGAAATACATACCCTATAGGGTATAATCATTATGGTAAGAAAACAAGACCAAGGAGATATGATTATGTTTTGTAATGACAAAATCAAGAATCGTCTGAAAAGAGCAGAAGGACAGATGCATGGTATCATGCAGATGATTGACAACGACACTGCCTGCCTGGATATCCTGACACAATTGAAAGCGGTCAGGTCAAGTATCGACAAGACAATAGGTTTGTTGACGGCGGAGAACCTTGTCCAGACGATTGAAAACAACTTGAAAATCAAACTTGAAAATATCAACGATGCTGTTGACTTGATTGTCAAAGGCAAGTAGATAAGGGGTGATCAAAATGTTTGACTTTAGTTTTGAAAACACAAAAAAGTCTGATGTATTCGATACCGTTGACAAGTGGGATTTGTTGATAATTGGTGGCGGACCTGCAGGACTAAATGCTGCGCTTTATGCAAAAAGGAAAGGCATGCAGGTGGGGATAGTCGCAGAAGAACTAGGCGGTCAATTACACAATACATCACTGGTAGAGAACTATCTGGGCTTCATAGACATATCCGGAGAGAAACTGGCTCAGACTTTCATAGATCATGTAAATCAACTTGAAATACCTATTTTGAAGAATGTCCGTGTCAAAAGTGTAGAAAGAGTAATACCAGATTTCAAATTGACAATTTCCGGTGGCAAAGAACTTCTAACAAAAACTTTGCTGGTTGCGACGGGTTCCGTTCCAAGAAGACTCATGGTGAAAGGCGAAAGGGAATACGCAAACAAGGGTGTGACATATTGTGCAACCTGTGATGCACCGTTTTTCAAAGACAAACATGTAATAGTCGCAGGGGGTGGCAATAGCGCAGTAGAAGCCGTGCTTGATTTGGTGCCTTACGCAAGTAAGATAACGGTTGTTCACAGAAGTCTTTGGAGAGCCGATGAAGTATTGATGAAGAGAATGAACAAAATCGACAAACTATCGGTTTTATTACAAACACAGATTCTTGAAGTTGTTGGAGAAGACATGATGACAGGTATCAAGGTGTTAGATAAAAACACAAATGAGGTAAGAATAATAGCTGCTGATGGATTGCTTATCGAGATCGGTACGATTCCGAATACCGGACTCATCAGCGACATGGTCGAGACGAACGATAAAAAGGAAATCATTGTCACTTGTGAACAAATGACCTCGGTCCCAGGATTGTATGCGGCGGGAGACATAACCGCAAAACCAGACAAACAAATTATCATATCTGTTGCGGAAGGTGCAGAAGTTGCCTTGGCAGTTAAAAGATATTTAAACAGTGAATACGAAGGAGAAAACTAAAATGGAAAAATTACTAAACAAAGAAATATCAGAACAAGTAAGAACTTTTTTGGCAGAGATGGTCAAACCTGTGACAATCATGAGTTTTGTGCAGGAAACAGGATGCCAGACCTGTGCCCAATCAGTTCAATTGCTTAAAGAAGTAGAAGATTTGAGTGACAAGATCTTTGTCGTCGAGAAAGATATCAACGTTGACAAGGACGATGCGGCAAAATACAAAATCACTTTAACACCAAGCTTCGTGTTACTTGATTCAGAAGGCAAGTATTTGGGTGTCAAATTCAACGGTATACCTGCAGGGCACGAATTCAATTCATTCCTGAATGCAATAGTATTCATGTCAGGCTATAATCTTGGTTTCGAGCAGGCAGTAATAGACAAAGTCAAGAATATTAAGAAACCGATCGACATAAAAGTGTTTGTTACATTGAGTTGCCCTCATTGCCCTGGAGCAGTCACCACAGCGCAGAGACTTGCTATATTGAATGACAATATCGAAGCTTCGATGATAGAAAGTCAGACTTTCATGGCTTTGGCAAGCAAATACAAGGTTTCCGGAGTTCCAAAAATCGTTATTAACGATAAATATGAGATTTTGGGTAATCAACCTGTTGAAGCATTCTTGGCTGAGTTCGATAAAATTGTATAAACAATAAAAAAACAAGCTGACTTTTTAAGTCAGCTTTTGTTTACCAAATTTTTGAATTGTGCTAAATAATCTTTTTTGAATTCGTATTTTGGATCTTTAGTCAGGTCTGATAGAAAATCATAGATCCGCGCCAGTTTTCCTATTTTCAATTTGGGGAACTTGTCAATCATTGTCAGATAAGTCGCGAACCACAATTGATAATCTTCAAATTTTCCATATGATTTGATGCTCTTGTTCTTAATATTCCATGGTTTGAGTCCGGCATAATGAATGCCGTTCAGACATTCGATGATCGGATATCCATTGAATGACGAATATCTAAGGTCGATGTTGGTCCATCTGCCACTGAGTTTCTTTGTGATATATTGCATCTCTGGCCAACTGTAACTGGAAATCTCTTTCTGCACTTCAGGTAATGACAAGTCTTTCATTATGGAATTGTAAAATTCCATTGTCGGTTCGAACAACATTAAAGAAGCGTTGATGCCCATGTTTTCCTTATCGAGATCGATTCTGTCGGTGATTTCTTGTGGAATCTTTGTTCCGTGGGGAAAATCCTTATAGACTTTATGCCAAATCCATTCACAGTTCTGATAAACGGAATCGGGAACGATATATTTACCGTCCTTATACTCCATGCAATATTCTTTCTTTTCGTTGATGATTCCGGCCGGAGCCTCAAGATCGAACAAGTTGTCAAAATCTTTCAGTGGTAGCAGATCGCAGTCTGCCACCATAATCTTTTCGTAATTTCTACCCAAGTCTCCGTCTTTTCCTAGACGGAAGGCGTTGAATCTGGAAAATAGGAATGGCCGGTCTTGCCGCTCCTGACGTCTGTTGTGTGCCACATAGACTTCATCCATTACAATAACGCTGTCATAGAGCACTTTTAAACTGTCAACAGCCGTTTTCGAGATATTGTCGGAAACGATACATATCAGATCATTGCTAGTGCCCTGCGCTTTAAGTCCATAAGCAAAAACCAGTGCGCCAGGCAGATAGGAATCATTCCGGATTATGAAAGTGACATATGCGTTTTTACTCATTGTTTTCTCCGTTCATAAATTATTATACTACATATCCACACAAATCAGAAAACAAGAATCCTAAAGGCAGGATAATATAATTTTCCACTTTTCAGGCAGTCGTGATATAATCTATACGACACAAACATCTACAGTAAAACGAGGTAAAACATGCAAAAGTTCAACAAAAGAATATTCACATATAAACAATTCCGTCATGTGACCGACCTGGCAATGTACAGCATCGTCAAGAAGAGGAAAAACCTAAAACTGGTTTCCAAGGGATTTCAAAACCATATAATGTTGGCTGTCACCGAAGTCAACGGATGCAAAGCGTGTACATGGTTCCATACAAAAAACGCCGCCAGAATGAAATTGGATAGTGAAGAAATCAGTTCATTGCTGTCAGGCATGATTGAAAATCTCCCAGAACATGAGCATGTAGCGTTGTTGTTTGCGCAGCATTACGCAGATACTTTCGGAGATTATGATATCGATGATTTCCAAGCTGTCAAGGATTATTATGGAGATGATGTTGCCGAAGGGATTTTGGCCAATATTAGAATGATTATGTTTGGTAATGTCAATGGCATTGCTTTCGGCTGTTTCAAGGAACGACTTAAAGGAAAAAGAGTGGAAGGTTCGAAACTTCGCCACGAACTTCTTAATTTGATTGGAGCATTTTGGCTGATTCCATTCTATATGGTTAAGAATCTGGTGAAACGAAGATAGCGTGATTAAACTCGAAATGATACAATATTTTATAAAATATAAGCAATAGTGAATATATTTTATGATATAATAGTTCACACCAGAAGTCTATTTATAAGCATTTAAGGAAACAAAAGAGGACTGGTTGGCAATTAATTTTTTGATTTGCATAATTGAAGTGGGGATTTATGAATAAAAAAAGGGTAAAACTCATACTTACAATTCTTTTCATCATCATAAATGTCGGCGTTGTCGTGATCATTGCACGAAACGCTTTTGTCAATGATACAACAACGACTTTCGGATCGATGTTCAAATTATGGACAACTCATTGGGGTTATCTGATAATGGTCGTCATCTTGCCGTTGATCGCGCTGTTCGCAGAAGGTATGAAATATGTCATCATGATCCACCACACCACAGGAAGAGTAAGAATATCACTTGGAATTAAAACCGCAATGATTGGCAAATATTATGATAATATCACACCGCTTGGCAGCGGTGGGCAACCATTCCAAGTCTACTATCTGTTCCGAAACGATATCCCGGCTGAAATTGCCGGAGCATTGCCAGTTTCTGCATTTTCAATGATGCAGATGGCATTTTTCCTGATCAGTATTTTCGTATTTGTATTTTTCGGGAACGTGATACCTCAAAGAGGATTCAGGATCGCGGCATATATCGGAAGCGGATTCTCGATCTTTATTCCGCTTTTGGTTTTGTTCTTCTCGTTATTACCAAAAATAAGTCTCAAAGTCATATATGGAGTATTGCGGCTTGTACAAAAAATCGGACTGATTAAGGATGCCGATTCAAAGTTGCAGAGAAGCAGGGAATATCTCTATAATTTCAATGGTCGTTTAAAATACATTGCCGAATCAATTTTTGTGGTCATTCCCGTCGCGATATTATCATTCATATATCAGATAGCGATGTTCTCGATTCCATATTTCGCTATCAAGGCAACCGGCACTAATGTTGATTACATCCAAGTAACGGCGATGTGTGTTTTCGTTTATTCGGCGATAGCTTTCCTGCCTACACCGGGCAACTCTGGTGGTGCAGAAATTTCATTTACCATAATATTTACGATGTTGACCGGAGGAGTTTTGTTCTGGACAATGATTCTGTGGAGATTCGGCGCTTATTTCTTTGTAATATTCGTCGGATTATTGATTCTTTTATATGATTTCGGTGTTAAAAGAGCAATGAGAAGAGATATGCAAGATAAGTCTGAAACCAAATAGGTTTCGGACTTTTTTAATCTTTGTGAACAAACTATGTGTTTTTTTAAAGTTTGAATCACTAATTGATTTTGTGTGTTTGAAAGAATGCAGTGTGTTATAATATTAGTATAAAGAGGCGATGAAAATGAAGATTCAAACAAAGGTTCTAGAAATTGATTCTCATGAAAAAAACGAAATGATCAATGTGACCCGAATAATAGAAAAAATGGTCTCAGAAAGCAATGTTTTCAATGGTGAGGTGATTTTGTTCGTACCGCATACCACAGCGGCGATAACCATAAACGAAAACGCCGATCCAGATGTGAAAAGAGATATGCTCAAGGGCCTTGGAGACGGTTTCCCGGAAAACAAGGAATATAGGCATCTTGAGGGAAATACGACAGCCCATATTAAATCGTCGGTTATAAATGTAAGCCAGATATTGCTTATTGAAAACCACAAACTTTTATTAGGCACTTGGCAAGGAATATATTTTTGCGAATTCGACGGGCCGAGAGCGAGAAAACTGTATATCAGGATAACTGGCGAGTAAACCCTTGAAATCAAGGGTTTTTTTATAGTTTTTTCTAACAATAAATCATCAACGAATCTTAACAATAATGTCACATTAATTTAAACATGTTCTGCTAGAATAGATAATGCATTATAATATATAAGTGATATACTAAAGAGTATAATAAAATTATGAAGGTTGGTGATAAAAATGTCGCAGTTTCATACGAAATCGAATCCTCACATAGATCATGTCACTTTATCAGTGGTTTCTATGCATTCGGCTAAAGAATTCTATATGAATATATTGGGTATGAAATGTTATGAAGAATCCGACAAAAAAATAGTATTGGGCAACAAAACCCAACCGATATTAACCTTGGTTAAAAGCAAAGGTGCCAAACGCAATAACGAAGGACTATATCATATCGCCTTCCTATTGCCTACGGAAAAGGATCTCGCCAATTGGTTGAAGGAAAAGATACACGCTTATCACATGTTTGTCGGCGCCGGCCATCACGGCGTCAGCAAGGCAGTCTATCTGGAAGACCCTGAAGGAAATGGAATCGAAGTTTATGTCGATATGGCCCCCGAGGAATGGCCAAGGGTAAATGGAGAGATCAATATGAATGCGACACCTCTTGATATTGATGAATTGATGAAGGAGTCGGACGGCAATTTCACAGGCAATGACGATATCATAATCGGACATGTGCATTTGAAAGTCAAAGAAGTGTCCAAGATGTATGAATTTTACAAACTGCTGGGTTTAGAGACGACTTTGAATCTGAAATCAGCTCTATTTACATCATTCAGTGGATACCATCACCACCTAGCCTTCAATTCTTGGAACATGAAGTCCGCGAAGAATTACAACAAGGAAGATGCGGATATCCAGTCATTTTCATTCCGATATCCTGATACCGAAGAATTGAATCTGGTTGTCGAGAATCTCAAACAAAACAAAATACCTTTCAAAATGGAATCCGGTAAAGTAGAGGTCTTCGACCCAATACATCTTAAAGTAACTCTATATTGTGCCGACCGAGGCTAAAAAAACAGTCACTCAACAGAGTGACTTTTTTTATTTTTTTTGATTATTTAACAAGAGCCCTCGCTTGCTGGATTTGGCAATCAGGATCGGAACTTCGATTTGATGTTTTACCTTTTCGAAAACACTGCCGAACAAAAGGTCGGATATAGCTCTGTGTCCATGAGAACCGAAAATAACTAGATCGACATTGTGGTCTTTGATCAACTTCGGCAAAGTAGTTTTAGGCTTGCCGAAACCAATCGCGGTCCTGACATGTTTATACCCCAAGTCGCGCAATGTTTTTGCATAGTTTTCCAGCATCATCTCGTCGATGTTGGTTTCTTGGTCTTCAATTTCATCGCTGTAGATCGCAGCACCGGCACTTTCGACGATATGCATCAAAACAATTTCCGTATCTGGCTGTGTCATCTGGACGGTATGGGAAAGAATCGACTGGTCGCTTTGTGAAAAATCAAGTGCAAGTGCGATGCTTTTATACGGTTCTACTTTGAGAATCATCGGAACACTTGAAAGATGATGGATGGAAGCAGTCTTCCTGTCTTTCTCTCTCATGAAAAGAGGTTCGATAATGATATATACCAACAATCCTATCAAAAGCAGAATGATTACTGTCACCAAGGTGTAAATTATAATGCTTGAATCTGATTTAAACCACTCTTTCAAAGTGTCGGCAACCAAAACGATATTGAGCACCATGATGATTCCAGCAAGGAACCATGAGACTACTCTCATTTTGATGGAAATCACGAAATCTTTCATAAATCTCTTGCTGCTGACGAAATGAATAAGAGGAACGACCGCGAAACTCAGCTGCAATGAAAGAATGACTTGGCTCAGAATCAGCAAAGAAGCGCTGGCTGATTCTCCATAAATGATGATGACGAAAAGTGCAGGAATGATTGCTAGAAGTCTCGTGATTATTCTTCTGACCCATGGCTGGAGACGGAGATGGATGTAACCCTCCATGACCACTTGTCCGGCATATGTGCCTGTGATGGTAGAAGATTGTCCGGCAGCAATCAAAGCGATACCGAACAGAATCGGCGCCAGCTTCGAACCAAGGATAGGTTCTAGCATCCGATGTGCGGTCAAAATGTCACCGACACCGTAATTTCCTGTTTCATAGAATACTGCAGCTGCTACCACAAGAATTGCCGCATTGACCAGAAAAGCCACGTTGAGTGCAACGACGGAATCAATAAGATTGAATTTCATGGCTTGTTTCAATCCCGCCTTATCCCGTTTATATTTCCTTGTCTGAACCAAGGATGAATGCAGGTATAGATTATGCGGCATGATTGTGGCGCCGATGATACCGATTCCGATGTATAACGCAGTTTGATTCGGTAAGGAAGGTATGAAACCGTCAAGTATTCCCTTATAATCAGGCTGTGAAATAAAAATCTCGACCAGAAAGCTTGCACCAATGATAAAGATAAGCATTACAATAAAAGCTTCCATTTTTCTTACACCTAATTTATTGATCAGCATCAATAACAGAGTATCAAAGCCGGTAATCAAGACACCGTAAACGATCGGGATCTTGAAGATGAGAGAAATACCGATCGCAGTTCCCAATACTTCGGCAATATCTGTAGAAATTATCGCTATTTCACAAAGAATCCATAAGGTGAAATTTATTTTTTTAGGATAGTGGGAACTTGAAGCTTGAGCAAGGTCTTTACCGGATACGATACCTAATCGAGCAGAAAGACTCTGGAAAATTATCGCCATGATGTTTGACAATAAGATTATCCAAATCAATTTGTATCCGAATTGACTGCCCCCGGCTATATCCGTCGCCCAGTTACCGGGATCCATATATCCGACACTAACTAGATAAGCTGGACCGATAAATGCCAGCAATTTCTTCATAAAACCTTTCTTGTCGGTTACATTTACCTTGTTCTGCATTGAAGACAAATCTTTAATTTCACTCATTAACGCACCTCGTTCTTCAGTATATTATATCATCTATAATGTTCATACCCTTATTCAGAAATAAAAAAAGTAATATGAATTTACTATTTCTTCACAAGTTACAGTTATATAAATTATATACTTTAAAATTGAAATATAAAAGTGGATAAGGATTTTTTGTTAAATTCAGACGCCTCAAGCATATTGTCAATCCATTGCAGTATAATGGTATTGTAAAACTTGACATATAACTCAACCATGAGTTGCTTGATACAAATGCCCGGATAAAATATAATAAAAGTGTGAAGGAGGGAAAAGATGTTAAACCTAGAAAAGATAGGTGGCAAGATTGCAGATTTGCGAAGACAGAAAAATCTGAAACAGAATGAATTGGCGGACGCGCTATTCGTAACACATCAGGCTGTCAGCAAATGGGAAAACGGCAAAAGCATTCCTTCACTTGATATTCTGTATGATTTGACAAAATTGTTCGGAGTAAGCATCGACTATCTCTTGGATGATGCGGATATCAGGGATGACGACTACGAAACCCTTTTTAGACAATTACCGAGAGAATCTGTAATCAGCAAATTCCTAACGGGAGATCGTCTCAACGACGAAATAGGCAAAATCTTTTATCTTTTGAGCACTTCGGAAAGAAAGAACATCATCAATCTGATGATTGCAAGAAGAGTTCAGATTTATCCCGAGAACATTTGGCATTTGCTAAGCCAGCAGGAAAGAACTTATCTGTTGGGCGTAATACTGTCCGACAAATACAATTATGATTTATCAATGATCTATGATCAACTGACGATTGAGGAAAGGAAGTTGGTTGAAACACGAAACAGGGAAGGACCGGCAAGGGTTTACTACTCCTATAAAAGGAAGGAGTGATATTATGAAATATCGAAATAAAAGATACAAAGAAGGCATACTTGAAAGTAATGTTTTTAAAGCGATTTGTGGAGTTGACAAATGTTTGAACGAAAATCAGAAAGGGGTCGACAAAATATGGACAAACTATATCGTATTTTACCATTTATAGAGGATGAAGAAGTGAAAGAATTAGCAATTAAAATCATTAACGAGGAAATCAAGGGAGTAAAACTACACGCTGTTTTTCCTTTCCTGGCCAAAGAGGATTTGGACCAAATAATAGACATGTTGATTGAAAAAGGTAAATCAAAAGAGTTGAAATATGCCTTGCCATTCATGTCGCAAGAAAGTCTTATTAAACTTTATGAAAAAGTCAAAACAGGAGAAATTACCGGTTTGGACGAAAATTATTTCTTTCCATTTCTTGGCAAAGATAAACTGAAACAGATTTTTGATGATATGATCAAAAGTGCTGCAGAAATGTCGGATGACGAAGAGGAAGACGAAGAATCCGAAGAAGATTGACAGATATTTATAAGAAAAGAAGAGTTCAGTATACGAACTCTTTTTTATCTGATTTTTCTCATACAGGACAATTAAATGATGATATAATAATTAGGGATGGGGAAACTTATGAAAAAAATCATTATCATAATATTATTACTGTTTTTATAAGGGTGTTAGATTGACCAGACCACGACAACAAGAACCGTCACATCAGATACAACGACTTCTGTTTCAACAACGGTATCATCGATTGTCGATACGACGACGACCTTGTCACAAACTACCACTTCGACAATTGTCGAAAAGACTTTATCGGTGTGGAGAACCAATACTGACAACAATCAGGCAGTATACAACTGGATAAAGGAAAATCAGACTGAGATCGGTTTGAACAAGACAAACGAAAACAGCAGTGTCTTGTCTACATACGACAACGCTTTGGCGGCTATCGTCTATACGGTTTACGGAGATTACGACCTTGCCGACAGAATCTTTGATTTCTTTGAAGGCAAGATGGCTAGGAGACAAAGCCTGGCTTTTGATAGCTTTAAATTTTTATAAGCATGCCACTAATTCAAGCAAATATGACGACTTGCGAGTCGGACTCGATACTTGGATAAGATCCCTCATGCAACCAAACTGTACCATGATGTCGGGCTATGGTGACAATGGCGATATGATTCTTTCCGTTACGGAAGGGATGATAGATGCATACAATGCAGTATTGGTTTTGACGAATTCTATACAAAATTATTGTCGTTCATGAAAGCCGCGAAATATGATTATACCGAACAGATGATAATAGCATGGCCAGGAAACAATGATTATAAATTTGCACTTGATGTCTCGTCTTGGGGATTTCTTGGTATGAACGATATGGCGGTTTCCGTATTGCAAAAAGCCGATCAGAAATTCAAGTTCACAGACGGTACAATAACTGGTTATGGTGGAGATATCATCTGGGAAGGCGTGGATTCAAACAAATATCTGTCATCATGCGCATGGTATCTGTTCGCAAAGAATGGTGTAAATCCGATGGGACCGGGTCTTGAAAACAAACTTGAAACAGCCTTGGCGTCGCTTTTCAAAAAACAATGACAAAGTAAAAGCAGTTGAGAAAAATCTCAACTGCTTTTTTTAGTTCGAATTGATTGTTATTAGTTTATTCTGTACTCCATCCAGTTTATCCAAAGCGATTT
>CAYZPL010000002.1:8388-22920 GCA_964480415.1 uncultured Candidatus Izemoplasmatales bacterium | reverse complement strand
TTGGATTGTTTTCATTTTTATAGGTATACTTACTTTTCTTCCGCTTACCAGATTAAGTGCTTTTAGAGCAAGCCGCAGATTTTCTTATTTCCGTTATACCAGCATTGCACTTTTCATATGGTTTTTCATCCTATTAATCAGATACGTAACCGAGTTACCATATGTTATATATTATTTGTCTTTGGCTGTCTACCCGATAGTTTTCGCATCGACCGCGATGTTTTTTCTTTCCGTCAACAATTATGTCGGCAATAAGAGACTTCCTAATCTTGAAGTCCTTTTCGGGATAATTTTCATACTTGATGTGGTTGCTTCATTCACAAATCCTCTTCATATGGAGATGCTTAAGATAGCGCCAAGTTCAAGCATTACGCTGGAATCGATGCGCGTTGCGATGCATGGGTGGATCTTCTTGGTTTTTCTGATTATTAATTATATTTTGGCTTTGGCGGTCATGGTATTGGCTGTTACCAAGATGTACGATGACATGAAGAAGGATAAAGATTATCTTCCGTTCCTACTCGTGATTTTCGGTATTATTGTCACTCTGACTTTTAACTTCATTCAGGTTTTCGTAACACAATTTGCACTTGACCCTACCTATATAACATATGTTATTTTCCTGTCGCTTCTCTATTTTCTTATTTCAATAAGAGATTTGAAGATAATCACATATTTCGACAACAACAACCTTATAATTGACAATTTGAGAGAAATGTATGTCATTGTCAACCAAAGGAACATGGTCATTGATGCTTCCGATGAATTGCTTGACAATCTCGATCTCAATCTCAAATACCAAGACATCGAATTGGATGACTTGATGGAAAAGATGTCGAAACATGCCATTATCTATAGGGATTCCAAAGAATTGGGTAATGAATTCCAAAAAGACACGTATTATCTTCATATGAAGGAAAAAGTCATAAGAATGCCTTTGTTCAAGTATACCGGACATCTACTGATGTTCTATGACGAGACTGACACCCAGAAATATATCAACGAACTGGATTATGTTCTGTCACATGATCTTATGACCAATATATTCAATCGTAATTTTTACGAAGAAAATAAAAAGACAATCGAATCAGAATGTGAAAATTATGCCATGGTCGTCTTCGATCTGGACGGATTGAAACTGAGAAACGATTTCCTCGGGCATGAGGCTGGAGACGATTTCTTGTTTAGATTCGCAAAGATTCTTGTGGAGATAGTCGACGACCATATTGGTAGAATGCCGATCAGAATGGGCGGCGACGAATTCCTTCTGATAATTCAGAACACCGACAAGGAAGAAATCAAATCACTTATTGAAAGGATGGAACTGGTAGCTCAGGATGAAGATCCTCTATTAAATATCATGTTCTCATACGGATATTTCTTCAACTCTGATAAAGACATAGACATTGACAAGGCTTTGGCGGCGGCGGACAGAAAGATGTACGAAAAGAAGAAAGGAAACCGGATCAAGAAACAGGAATTCGAAATATACCTGAAATCGATAACTGAAGAAAAAGACTAATATATACAAATAAAAAGTTCGATATGACAATCGAACTTTTTTCCTTTATTCTTTGACCGCAATCGCATCTATTTCCACGAGCACGTCAAGAGGCAATCTCCTGACTTCAACGGCGAATCTCGCCGGCTTGTGTTCGCCGAAGAATTCCGCATATACTTCGTTCATGTCCTTGAACATGTTCAGATCCTTAAGGAAGACGCCACATTTGACGATATTTTCTTTCTGAAGGCCCGCCTGTTCAACGATTGCCAAAATATTGTTGAGGCTTTGTCTGGTCTGAGATTTGATATCATCCCCAGCAGGTTCCATAGTCTCCGGAACATAAGGTATCTGGCCGGAAACATATAGAGTGTCATTCGCAAACACTCCCTGACTGTAAGGACCTACGGCTTTAGGCGCTTTTTCAGTACTGATGATTTTCATTATATCACTCTCCCAAATAACATTATATCATTTAATTATGTAAATTGCAGTCCCAATCCTCGAGGGAGTGAATTAAACAAAAAGCCTTGTGAAATCACAAGACTTTTTCCTCTTCAACTGAATATAGTTTTCTTAATCATTCGGACAGTTGCCATTATTACCATTTTCGCCTGCATATGCTTGTCCCGAACCTCTCTGGCCTTGAGATGCATTAGCTCCCTGATATTTGTATTGAAGCTGGTTTTGGCTTTGAGATTGGCCGTTTTCTGAACCTTTGAAAGCTTTCTGGAATCTGTTTCTGATCTGGTTCATCATGTCTTGACCATAGTATGCGTAATGATCATGACTGAAAGCGTTCAAGTGGCCTTCCGAAGCATTTGCCAAGTTTTGGAAAACAAGCCTTACATCTGCTGGTAGATTGTCCTGAGCCAAAAAGGTATTGTACATAGCGATATTCGCTTTTTCAGCTTCGACGGCGGTGGACAAGGCACTTGTGATTGAATCAGGTACTATAGCGTTGGTGGCAGTGTCATTAGCCGGAATTGTGTATCCGTATTCGGCAAACAGCTTAAGTAATGCATCGATATGATTCTGTTCCGCATTGACAACGTTGGTGAACGGTCTGACGTCTCCAAAATTATCAATTATGGCCTGATATTCTGCCTGAGCCAGATATTCGTCCTGTAATGCATAATTCAACATTTCCTCCAAAGTGTAAGTCTGGTTTGAATCCACAGTGAAACTTAATTCTGTTGGTTTTACCTGATCATAGACCGAAGCGGCATTAACTGATGTCATAGTGACAGCGAAACCTGCACTTAAAGCCAATCCGGCTACGACTAATACTTTAACAATTGATTTCATATTCTTAACCTTCCTTTATCCTGGTTTGTATAAAATATACGATTGTGATGGAATTTTTATTGGGATGATTTGAATTCATCACAAACTCCTCAAAAAAAATCATCATGTTTTATGTCTAAGTATGAAAAACGCCCAAATTTATGGTATAATATCAATATATTCATTTGGGAGGAGCTTGATAAAATGAAAGTTGAAACTAGAACAGAACCTTTAAGAATAGTCAGAGGCAGTGGAAAAGTTCCTGGAGTATTGTTCGGAAAAACGATCAATCCTGAGTCTATTCAAGTGGACGACCACGAACTCAAGGAGACTTTAAAACAATACGGACACACTCAGACATTCAATATCCGTATGGGGAAGAAGAGTCACACTGTTTATATCAAAGAAATACAAAGGGACATAGTGAGCCCGACCATCATCTTAAATGTCAAACTTCAAAAAGTATTGAAAAACGATACTATCAAAGCCGATTTGCCTTTGAATATCCTAGGCAGACACGAAGTTGACAAACCAGGATTCGCTTTACATATTGTCGGCGATACGGTTTTGGTGGAAATAGGTGTCGGACATGGCTTGTCACATCTTGACCTGGATATCTCTCAGTTAAAGGTTGGAGAATCAATCAGAGTTAAAGATCTCGAATTACCTGAAGGCGTCATCTTGCATGATGATCCGGAAAGAGTCTTGGTTAGCTTGACTGAAGCTCACATCATCGAGGAAGAGGAAGAAGAGGAAGAGGAGACCGAGGAGAAAGCGACTAAGGAAGAACCTGAAGTCATCAAACAAAAACACTCAGAATGATTTTGAGGCATCTCTATTGGGATGCCTTTTTCATTGCGCCTAGACATAAGATTTGACAATGCAATTAATATAATTTATACTTATGCATGAGCCTCGAAAGGAGCAATTCTGCGCATGAATAACAAAAGAAGAATGAATCTTGCGGAAGGCGAAGTGAAGGATGTACTGATCAAACTCACGATACCAATGATTTTCGGTATGCTGGGACTTGTAATCTTCAACCTCGTCGATTCATTATATATATCGAACTACAGTCTTACGCAACTTGCGGCTATGGCATTCACATTGCCTGTGGTTTTGATCATAAACAGTCTGATACTTGGTATCGGTGTTGGTACGACCGCAGCTGTTTCCAGAGCCAAAGGCAGTGGAAAACATCATCTGATTGAAAGATATGCCAGCGACAGTCTCGTACTCGGCGTCCTGATTGCGATTGTGATAATCGGAATCGGACTTTTGACCATGAGACCTTTGTTCACGGCTTTGGGTGCCGATTCGGAAACTTTGCCGTATGTCATCAAATACATGCGTATCTGGTATCTCGGTGTACCGTTCGTGGTCATCCCGATGATTGGTAACAACTCGATCAGATCTTTGGGTGACACAAAAACTCCAAGCATCGTAATGGCTGTGGCTGCAACTGTGAACATCATCTTGGATCCGATTTTCATTTTCGGAATCGGTCCGGTTCCGGAATTAGGAATCGAAGGTGCCGCTATAGCTACCGTCCTTTCACGTTTCACAACCTTCGTTACAGCACTTTATGTTCTTGGTAAAAGAGAAAAAGTCCTTTCATTCAAAAATACTAAACTTGCTGAAATCTGGGAGTCTTGGAAACATGTGCTTTACGTCGGTATCCCGACGGCTTTGACGAGGATGATCATTCCCTTGGCTACGGCTTTCATCACCAAACTTTTGTCGCAATACGGCAAGGAGATTATCGGCGGCTATAGCGTTGCGTTCCGAATCGAGCAGGTGTTGCTTGTCATCGTTGCTGCTTTAGGGGTTATCATGGGTCCGTTCATCGGACAGAATCTAGGCAGTCGAAACTTCGACAGGATCGACGACGCCAGAAAGTATATGGAACGCTTTTCGTTGATTTTCAGCATCATCTTTTATGTGGCGATATTCTTTTTGGCAAGGCCACTTGCGACCTTGTTTGTCCTTTATACGGGCGATATCGCCGACAAAACGACTGTCATTGATGAGATTACGACCTACCTCAGGATCGTTCCGATCGCATACGGACTACAAGGCATCTATCTGGGGACTTCGACTTCTCTGAATTCGATGAGGAAACCGTTCAAGGCGGCGGCTATAGGAATCGTACAGATGTTCGTCATCTATGTCCCTCTTGCATATCTCGGAAGTTCTTTGTTCGGGTATATAGGAGTGTTTGTGGCATTGGCATTTGCATATGTGACCGCCGGTATAGTTTCCCACTTTGTTTTCAGACATCAAGTTAGACTCTGCAAGAACAAAGCGCTCACTTCCGAAGCGTCGGATTGTTAGGATTTTTCCAATATTTAATAATCTAATGATTATTTATAATTTTTTGATATAATAAAGTATGGAATCTGTTTTACCATACTTTTTTTATTGCGAGGATTAGTAAATGGAAAGGCTCATCACCATAATAACCGGGACCACAAGCGGTATCGGCAAAGCCACCGCGAGAAAATTGCATATGGAAGGCCATCATCTTGTTTTGGGAAACCGTAATCCTGAAAAATCCCAAATGCTGAAAAAAGAACTTTTGGCAATGGATGGCAATGCACCGGTCGATATCTACGATTTGGACCTTTCCTCATTCGACTCCATAGAAAAGTTCGCGGCGGAAGTGAAAAAGAATTATCAGAAGATTGATATCCTCATCAATAATGCCGGTCTTCTGATGCATAGAAACAAAGTCACCGACAACGGTTTTGAAATGACAATCGGTGTCAATTATCTCGGTACATATCTCTTGACCGAACTCTTGATTGAAAAATTGGAGAAAAGTTCGAAACCGAAAATCATCTTCGTTTCCAGCATCATCTGCAAATTCGGAAAATGCAGGATCCGAGAAAAATTCTTCAAGAACAGAAGAAAAGGTCTAATAGCCTATGACAATTCCAAGTTGGCGTTGATGATGTACGCGATGGAGCTTGATGAGAGATTGTCGGAAAAGGGCTTTGTCATCAAGGCGGTACATCCGGGAATCGTCTATACACATATCTTCAAATGGGGAACAGCTTTCGGAGAATGGATCGGGGGAGTGCAGAAGTGGTTTTTCAAAAGTCCCGAACAAGGCGCCGCAATGCAGATAATGATTGCCACCACGGACAAATACGATGACGGGCACCTCTATTATAAAGCCTATAAAAAACTGAAACTTCCAAAACAGATCAAAGATGCAGATTTCCGAAAAAGATTCATCGAATTCACACAGAATCTGGTCGAAAGTAGTAGAAAGTAGCTTGCCAATAAGGGAAATACCAAAATAAATTGAGAAAATACCACTTGTACATAGGAGTATATATGACACAGAAAAAATTCAGATTTTTCTTCAGTTTGCCATATCTGATCACATTGAGTCTGACAACACTCGGATTCTGGTATTTCGGTTTGGAAAGAATCGGCATACCGATTTTCATCGGTGCGATTTTCATTCTGTTAATCTTGAAAAAAAATACGATGCCGGTGGTTCCACTTTTATTGAATCCGCTTTTCATGATCAGCCAGACTTCCTGGTCGATGGATTCGATTCCTACATATCTATATTTCGTCCCTGTGGCACTTATCTTGGGCTTTTTGATCCATGTGATCAGATTCAGAGTCAAACTATTCAGAGGCGAACTGCTTATCGGACTTGCGCTGATGACAGCCGCATTGTTTTTGTCGCTCATCAACGCCCAACTTATCGACATGACTTATTGGTTCCTTGTCATAGTTGGAATCTTCTATATATTCGTATATTTCTTCTTCGTCAATTCGATAGAGGGAGACAACACGCAGTATCTCATTAAACTGTTCGTGATACTGGGGCTTTTGGTCTCGGTCGAGGTATTCCTTTACTATGTAGGAGTGGATGATGTCGTTACCGCACTTAAGAATAAGACAATCAATCTGGGTTGGGGCATCTCGAATTTCATCGCGACCTATCTGGTGATTTTCATATCCGCGACAGTTTATTACGTCAAGAAATTCAAGATGCATATCATCTGGGCATTGATTCTTTTCTTCGAGATCGCGATGCTTATTTTCACATTGTCAAGAGGCGGTATCCTGGCGTTCGCGGTCACTTCGATTCTGCTTGTCGTCTATATGTTCGTACAATATGAGCATAAGCTGAATCTGCTTATAAACCTCGTGATCGGTTTAGCGATCCTGGCAGCGATATTCTATTGGAAAGAGGCTTATATAACGACTATCTGGGACAGGCTCAAAACTGAGATGCTGACAGATTCCGGCAGATTCGCTATCTGGCAGGCGGCTTTTGATAAATTCAAAGCGCATCCGCTTTTCGGCGTCGGACTTTATTCACGAGTCATCGACGGTAATTATCTTGGACTCAATCATAATACGATAATCCAAACGGCAGCAGCTTTTGGATGTGTCGGACTTTTGGCTTTGCTCGTGATGTTCATAGAAGTGCTTAAAATATTCTTCTATAAACTCAATCACGAAAAAGCAATCCTGCTAATCGCGTTGTTCGGTGCCAATATTCACGGTATGGTCGACAATATTTTCTACATGCCGCAATTCATGATAATTTTCTTCATCATCATCGCTGTGGTGGAGATCGCAAATAAGAATACCATCATCATCGAGCCAGCAATTACACAGTAATTCTGGTTTTTTTGTCAGAAAGGATGTATAGCAATGAAATCGGAAAAAAGAATGTTCTTGTCTTTTGTACTGAACCTGGTTTTCACATTTGTGGAACTGGTTGGAGCTTTGATAACCAATTCGGTCGCTCTTTTGAGCGATTGTATCCATGATATCTCGGATTCGGTATCGATCGGGATTTCCATAATGCTTGAGAAGAAGGCAAAGAAAAAGGCCGACTACAAATATACATACGGTTACTACAGGTTTTCACTTTTGGGAGGGTTGATCGCTTCGGTCATCCTCGTAATCGGTTCGACTCTGATAATCTATGAAGCGGTTTTGAGGATAATCAATCCCGAAACTGTCGATGCATCGAAACTGATCTATTTCGCGATTGTCGGTGTCGTGGTCAACGGAGTTGCGGCAATTAACATTTTCAAAGGGAAATCGATAAACGAGAAGGTCATCTCTTTACATCTTTTGGAAGACGTATTAGGCTGGTTTGCGATATTATTGGCTGCTATTTTGATCAAAGCTTTCGGAATCAATTCATTGGATACGTATCTGTCGCTTGCGTTCACTGTATTCATCCTTTATCAGGTCGTCAGGAGATTGAAACAGATTATGGAGATCTTTCTCGAAAAAGCGCCGCTTAACTTTGGCATCGAAAAGATAAAAGCCGCGTTGGAGGAAGATGACCATGTTATCGACATTCATCACATCCACCTCTGGTCGCTTGAAGGTAACATTCCCATCATCACACTTCATGCTTTGATTAGAAACAATCTCACAATCGAGGAAATCACCAAGATTCAAAATTCGCTGCACGAAAAACTGAAAGACATGCATATCAGCCACGCTACGATCCAAATGGAATTCGAAGGTATGGAATGCAATTTCGAAGATTGTAGCGATTTACAGAAGGATACAAATCAAGAATTACATATTCACCACCATTAAACGACCATATACAGGGTTATTATATAATTTTGAAAAAATTTAAATTTATTATTGTGCTTTACACAAAAAGGTGCTATAATATTTTTGTGCATAACACAATAAAGGGGGTATGTGTATGGATACGCAATTCAAGAAAGGTATACTTGAAATTTGTGTCTTGAAGGTAGTCTCCGAAAAAGATTCCTGCGGATTCGAAGTGATCGAACTCTTGTCGAATGAGATCAGCATCAATGAGAACACTGTCTATCCGATCTTGAGGAGACTGACAATGCAGGGTTATTTCGAGACTTATAAAGTGCCTTCTCCTGTAGGTGCACCAAAGAAATACTACAAGATAACCCAAGAGGGTAAGGAGAGACTTTCAGAGTATCTGGAAGAGTGGCGACAGTTTATTAAAGGAGTGTTCAGAATTTTGGAAGGAGCTGGTGAAAATGAAAGATAAATATTTGGATGATTTAAGAAGAAGACTTGAAGAGTATGACATAGATGCGAATGAAATAGAAGATATATTGAATGACTACAGCGAGATGATCGATGATGCCATGTCCAAGAACATGTCGGAAGAAGAAATCTACAATCTGATCGGTACGCCGAGAAAAGTTGTTCAGGATCTTCGCGAACAATTTATCGGAAGTGAAGATATGATCGTGATGGAAAACGAAAATGGACATCATCATCATCATCATCATCACAGACATCACGATAACAAAATCGTCGCATTGATGCCTTTTGTAACCGTGATACTGTTCTTCATATTGGGAATGGCATGGGGGCTTTGGCATCCTGGCTGGCTTGTGTTCCTTCTGATTCCGATCACCGCCATCATCGTCAATGTTTTTGATGACGGACTTATGACCGGACTTGTATCTTTGAGCCCTTTCATAGCCACCATCGTTTATCTGGGGGTTGGATTCATCTGGAATATCTGGCATCCGACTTGGCTTGTATTTCTGATAATCCCGATTTTAGGAATCTTCACCGGTGCCAAGAGAATGAATTTTTTGGAACTATTGACGGCTCTAAGTCCGTTTATTGCGGGCATCGCCTTCGTTCTGATCTGGTATTTCACCGGTAGCTGGCAACCTGTCTTCTGGCTCGTGTTCCTATTGATTCCAGTAATTGGAATTCTGAACGAAAAAGTATTTTGGAAACTCTTGGTGATGGAAGGAACATTACTTTTGGCAATCGCGGCATATATGTTTATCGGCTATCAATATGGTCAATGGGGCGTATCGGCGTTCATCTTCCTGATTCCGTTGGGAGTTGCGATGCTGGTCAGTGATGACGCACATTTCAATATCGAGTTCGGTCACGGTTACCTTGGCTGGTTGAGCTTGACTTTCATCGTCTTATACATCGTCTTTGGATTCCTTTTCAACAGTTGGGCATATTTGTGGATGATATTCCTATTGATACCGGTGCTCGGTATTCTAAGGAATGTACATGATAAAAACAAATTAACGGCGATAATGCCGTTCGTAGCAACAGCAATATTTTTCAGTTTAGGATATTTCTTCGGATTTTGGGCATTCTCATGGATCGCTTTCCTTCTGATTCCGATGACTGCAATAATCAAAAACGCATGATGGATGCATAACATTTAGGAAGGAAACTAACCTCAATGACAGAAGCAGTCGCGGAAAGCAAATCCGTATTCAAAAACAAGAATTACGTTCTATTGTTCCTGGGCGCCCTTGTGTCGAATCTGGGAACCACGATCTACAATTTCGCAATTGACCTTTACATACTTAAAATTACAGACAGCAACGCTATCATAGCTGGTCTTTATCTTGCTGCTGGCGGATTTGTCTATTTCATCGTTACTCCGTTCGGCGGTGCGATCGTCGACAGGCTTGACCGTGTGAAAGTGGTCTATATCACCGACTTCATTAGGGGGTCGGCGATACTTGTGGCCGGATATCTCCTTTATACGGGTGTAGCTGTCAACACACAGATCATTATCCTTTTCGTGATAACGGTAATACTGTCAGTCAACGGCGGTCTTTTCGGTCCGGCGACAAGCGCTTTGCCGGCCAATATCCTTGAACCGAATCAGCTCCAACAGGCTAATTCGCTAAATCAGGGTGCTAATTCACTGTATAACATAGTTGGACTATTAGGTGGAGCTTTTCTATACTGGAAATTGGGTATCAATCTGATATTCATCATCAACGGAATATCGTTCATCCTTTCGGGAATAAGCGAGATGTTCATCACGACCAAGACCAAGGCGGATCCTAATCATATCGTCACTTTCAAGGGAACTGTGGAAGATATCAAAATCGGATTCAAATATATGATAAAACTCAAACCGATTTTCTATGTCATACTTGTGGCTTTGTTCCTGAATTTCTTCTGGGCGCCACCGATGGCAAACGGTATGCCATACCTGTTCCAATCAATGCTTAAAGATGAAGCCGCTAATATTCCCAGTTTTTATTCTTATGTGCTTGCGTCATTTTCCGTAGGCGTCATTGTCGCCAGCATCATCATCGGTTCGATGAAACAGAAAGAAAGCATCTTCGGATTGCTAAGATTCGGTTTGATCGGAATGAGTGTGATGTTCATCCTGTTCGCAGCCAATATACACATGCATGTATTGCATTATACGTCATTTGCGTTATTCATAGTACTTTCGATTGCGATCGGACTCATCATGGGTGCTTTCAATGGCGCCGTGAACATCCCTTTTGGAACCGCAGTACAAGTCCGTGTCGAAAAAGAAATGCAAGGCAGGGTGTTCAGTGTGCTTTCCGTAATCGCTATGGGACTTACACCGCTTGCGGTAGGCTTGGGTGGGGTCGTAATCCAATTTCTTGGTGTCGTACCGTTGTTCTACATCTCGGCGATCATGGTGACGTTACTTTCTCTTTATGCATCATCTAACAAATATATCAAACAGTTATGATTCGAAAATAAATTTAGTGTGTCTCCTATAAAAAATATACTCTGCTTCAAGCGTTGGAAAAAAAGCTTGACTTAACAGAGTATATTTTTATTTGGAATATTTTAATAGTGTCTTATCACTTCGAATCTTTCCATAGTATATTCCTCTTTTTCCCCGATTCCGGCTTTCCTTTTGGCAATGTCGACTTGTTCATAAACGTCGTTTATACCGTCGATGTTCGGCAGTAGAAGACCGGTCTTGTGATTATGTCTGACGATGACGCCATAGCGTTTGATATCGAGTTCGTCGGTGCTTTGGATCGGCTCGGGTTTTCCGAGCACATCGACAGAGTATTCCAGTGAACCAAGTTCCAAAGGCTTGACCGAAGGGAAGCGATAGTCTCTGGTTCCGGCGCTGACGGCGTTACTGATGATCTCTTCAGCGATACACATCGTCACCGGATAGATGGTGCCGATACAACCGCGAAGTCTGCCATTCTTGTGCAGCGATACGAATACTCCGGCTTTTTCCTTAAGCAATTTCTCATCAAGTCCGTCAGGTATTGCCATTACCGATTTTGTTTTTATATAGTATTCCAAAGAAGCTCTGGCTAGGCGGACGTACTCGTCTTCTAAACTGCGTTTCTGTTCGATCTCCTGTAAGGAATCTTTGCTGAAGAGACGCAGAAATTCACGATTTTTGTTTTCCGATTTTCTTGTGAAAGCGGCTACGGCGTAACCGACTCCGAACGAGCCCTCATAGGAAAGCAGTTCGCTTTCGATATCATAACCGTCGAAAATTCCGGCCATCATCATGAATGATCCGAGTCCGCATTCGGCGGCTTTGTGACAAAATTCCGGTTTCAGACGGAAAATTTTCAGAAAGTCTTTGGTTTTTACCGCGTCAGTGAAGATATCATCGAATTCCTTTCCCTCTTTTGCGAGTCCGTAAGGACCGTCTTTTTTCAGTTTATGGGAGAGATCACCGCTCGCGACCCACACCACGTTCTTGTCTTCTGCAATTATGGAATTGATTATCTGTCCGACTTGATAATGCTCACTTAAACTAAGACCCGAAGGACTGATTCTCACGACTTTGAATTCACTGTAGTATTGCGTGATGAAATAAAGTGGAAGAATGGCTCCGTGGTCTAGTGTCTGGCTTCTTTCCCCAAATGTTCCACCTGGAAGTCCTGACTTTTCGATTTTCGCTTCGATCATATTCCTGAGTGGGACGTCGTACCCCACTTCATATTTTATGTTTCTGGCCCCGAACTGTCCCATGTCTCCTTTGGCACTACTTCCGGGTGATATGTGGAAATAATCGGAATAGACGGTCGAATGCGGTGAGGAGATGATGATGGTTTCCGGTTTTATTTCTGCGATTTTTTTGCAGATTTCATGATATGCGTTAATTGTGTTTTGAACGATTTTCTCTTGGCCCCTACCGATATCCGGGATGATGATCGGTGGATGGGGAACGAAAAACGCGTGATTTATTGACATGATATTCCTTCTTTCTCAGATATTGCCTAAATATATCTTCTTGATCCCTGAATCGAATCCGATTTTTCTTGCCTGGTACAATGTTTCTTTACTGGTGACGGGCTTGTCCCTCATCAGATAATGCGGGAAGAATCTGGTGATGTGCCAGATGAAATCCTTTCCCAGATATTCGATCAGTTGGTTTGCGATTGCGGTCAATGCTTCCTGACTGTCGTTGACTTCGGAAATCACCAGAGTTGTGACTTCCAAATGGACGCCATGTTCTTTCAATGTTTTCATGTTTTCCAGGATTTTCCGATTGTCGCCGCCGCAATACTTAACATAAACTTCTTTCGAACCTTTGTAGTCGATATTGGCAGCGTCCAGATATGGGAGAATCAGCTCCAACGTCTCTTTCGTCATATTGCCGTTCGAGACCCAGATATTCTTCAGACCGTTTCTTTGCGCGATTTTCATGGTGTCCAAGGCGTATTCCAGGAATATCGTCGGTTCCGAATAAGTATAGGAGATTGAAGGACAACCTGATTTTATCGCTCTTTGGACGTGCTGTTCGGGGGTGATTTCATATCCCGATACCTGTTTGTCCGGTTTGGAGGCTTGGGATATGCTCGAGTTCTGACACCAAAGACAATGGAGGTTGCAACCGACTGTGGCGAAAGAATAAGTACTGGTACCCGGCATGAATTCAAAAAGCGGCTTTTTCTCGATCGGATCGACTGAACTGGCGATTGTCAGATTGTAATTGAGCGCTATTAGAATCCCGTCCTGGTTTTCCCTGACACCACAAAGACCGCGTTTACCACTATCGATAACGCACCTGTTGTTGCAGACATTGCATTTGACTCTTTTATTGTCGAGTTTTTCATAGAGCAAAGCTTCCATAGAAAACCTCCTTGATACAATCTCATTTTATCACTTTTCGTCTTTCATAGGTAATGTGTCATAATAAAATATAAAAAAGATGTCAGTATGTCTGACATCTCAAATGAAAAAATATTTTAGGTTTAGCTGCTTTGATCAGTTGTATTGTTCATGTGGCTCTGAGCTTCGCCTCTGCCTCTGTGCTGCATTTGATGTGTATATTCGAATTGTGCATTGTTAGGTCCTTTGCCTTGATTGTTGGCATGTGGATCCAAAACCTTATAATCGTATGTCACGTCTCCTGTGTTAGGATCTGTAGTGGCTGTGATGAAGACGTTGCCGATGGTGTGTGATCCGTCAGATCCAAGTACATTGTATTTCAGATGAATGTATTGTACGTTGTCCTGAGTTGCGATCATGAATTGGTAAACACCTCTGCCGTTGCCGTCAACTATGTTGAGCATTACGTTTGTTTGGCTGTCAGATGTGAATACTCTGATGTTTGATCTCTGAACTATTTGACCATCAGATACATTTTGGAAGAAGAACTTCTTCATACCGTCTGTAGTATCAGTTTGATAGTTGACCAAAATGAAGTTTTGTTTGTCAACGAATGCTCTTAGTCTGATTATTTCAGCACCTGTGCTGCTGATAAGCTTCTTGCCTTCAACGTTGTAAGTGGAATCTCCAGAGATGATGATACCGGTTATGTATGATACGACCATGGAGTCATCGCTGTCTTTGAATTGGAAGTTGTGATCCTGAGGTTGTGAAGTGGAATCTGTAGACGATGATTCTTCTGTAGTGGTTGTTACCGGTGCAGTTGTGCTGGTATCTGTACCGGAAGTGGTCGTTGCCGCTGCGGTTGTGGTCGAATCGGTAGAAGTAGCTGCTGC
>CAYZPL010000002.1:1736-8288 GCA_964480415.1 uncultured Candidatus Izemoplasmatales bacterium | reverse complement strand
TAATATAAAATATATGAAATAGGATTTCCGGCAAGATCAACTGTATTGTATACTACTTTCGTTTGATAATCCGGTAGATCTGAAGCAGAAACTGTTACTCCTAATCCATTATTGCTGCCTAGGTAATCTTGAATCATGCTGATATATTTATCTACAGTTGTAAGATCACTCTGGGTAATCGTTCCCGTTGTGGCAGTAGTGGTTTCCGGTGTTGTCGTCATCGGAGGAGTGGTAGTTGTGGCTGGGGCGCTTAATGGCAATGCCAAAGGTTGTGCCAATGTTGTCAGATTCGTATAGTCTAGCAAGCTTGAAGCTGATAACGCTTCAACTGCGAACACCTGCGAATCAGTACTGTAACTAACATTAGTACCGGACGTTGTCGTTGCCGCTGATGTTGTCGAAGCGGCTGAAGTCGTGGACGTCGTTGCTGCTGCTGTGGTGGTGGTCGTCACTGCTTGATTACAAGCGACGACTCCTAATGATATTCCTATCATTAATAGTGCTATCATAAATCTTTTCATATTATTAAATCCTCCTAATTTTTTCTATCTCATTAAGTTATACGCATATGAATAGATTTTTATTGGAAAAATCAAAAAAATTATATGTATAAAGAATCTGATAATTCAGATTCATAATGGGTTTGATCGAAGATGCCGTTTCTTAAGCTTCTTGGATTGGTATTATGGCTATCGGTACCGTTGTTTGTATTGGTGCCAGAGTTACCGCTAGATGCACCAGTGGTACCACTGGAATTTCCATTAGTGGTACCGTTGGTATTACCATTTGCATTATTTGTCGATCCAGAACCGTTATAGGTATGCTCCTCAGTCGTTACGTTTGGGTTAGTATTTGTGGTTACTGAACCGCCGTCGTTACTTGATGTGATTGTTTGGGTGTCGGTAGTGGTTGTACCTTTCTTTCCGTGTGAATTATGCATGTTGTTCTGGAAATCAGCAGGTGTAGCTGGACTGTTTCCTTTGCCGCTCCTATGTTCTGTGATTACCTGTGATGTATCACTGAAGTGGTAGGCATATACGTATTTTCCTGTTGTATGATCTTGTGTCAGCCCGACTTGGAACTGACCGGATTTCTGGATACCTTGATTGCTTATATTATAAGATATATTAAGTGTGTTCCCGTTGTCGCTGGTATTTTTTTGGATTGTCAGGTTCATATCTTCATTATTGTTTTGGGTCTGGACTGTGGCTTGGATCGAATATTGTTGAGATTTGATGCTCACAGTACTTTCGTTGTAGACTTGGTTGTTCTGGACTATCTTATATGCGAACACCTGATTCTGGTTGGTGCTCATGTTCCTTACTTGTACGTAATTCTGACTGTCTATATAAGCCGTAAACTCGGTATCGGTATTTTGATTTTTACTATTGATCCTGCCTGTGAAAGAGAACTGATTCTCGTTGGCGATCATGATGCCGTCGATAATATAGTCGTTACCGTTCAATGTTTTGTTATAGTACATTTTGTATTGGATCAGATTGCCGTTCAAATCGGTGGATTTGAACTCAAGCGCATAAGCGTAATCAGGATTGTCGGAAGTCACGCTCTGATAAACCATCTGGTCCTGACTGCCGATCACCGTTTCCATCATGTTCATGTAGCTGTTGATTAGTGAAAGCTGATTTTGGACATCAGTGCTAGGAGTGCTTGTTGTGGTTGTCATCTCGGTCGTAGTTGCAGTACTTATTGTTGTACTTAACGGTATGATATAAGTTGTAGCGCTGTCACTGTATGCGACAGGATTTATCGCTGAGATATCAAGCATCGAGGCTGCCGAGACCGTCTGGAACCCGATTAATTCGGTTTCACCTGAAAGCGGTGTGAGATCCGTGGTGTTAGGAGATAAGACAAAATTATAAACCAGAAATGCAGATATGACTAATACAAAAGCAGACATTGAGAACAATAATGCTCTTCTGAAATTAAATCCAGCTTTGATGGTTTCCGGTTTTTCTTCTATATTGATTTTATTCAAATCGATTTTGTTAAGGACATCAGGCATCTCTGCCAAAGCGGTATTTCTGATTTTATTTATCATTTCAATCTTTTTCATAATTGTCACTCCTTCCCTTTGTTATAATCCTGCAGTTTCTTTATTGCTCTATTATATATCCATAATACTGTGCCTAACGGTTTGTCGGTTGCTCTTGCAATCTCTTTAAATTTGTTGTTGGAGACGATCCTAAGTAGTACAATTTGTTTTTCATCATCGTCAAGCGGTTTGATGAGATCATGAACCATATAGGATTGGTCCTCCTTGACCGGTTGTTCGAAAACATAATCCTTTTCATGAGGGTCGTATACGACCTCACGCTTGTGTTTCCTGTAATGGTCCAGTGCGGTGTTCTTGGCTATCTGTAAAAGCCAAGCGTAGAAGTTTCTTCCCTTTTCATAGTAGTGTATCTTCTCGATCATCTTGATGTAGGTGTCCTGCATCAGATCTTCGGTGACGGACTTGTTGTTGACGATTGATATTATCATGGAAAAAACGCCTTTTTTTGTGTTTTCATACACAACTTCAAAGGCTGCATCATCTTTTTCAATTAATGAATCGATGTAATCATCGTAATTGATTTTCAAGTATAATCACTCCTTGATTCAATTATATCACATGGTCCTTGAAGTTATAATGATTATGTTTTCACTATATATACGGAACACAGTTACAATTTATTGGTGATTATGGGATTTTTCCAAAAAACATGTTATAATTATTAAAAATACGAGGAAAATATGAAAAAACGAATTTGGGAATTGGACTTTTTACGGGGATTTTCGATTATTTTGATGGTCTTTGACCATATGATGTACGACTTGATGAATATGAGTGTATATTTCAAGAATTTCACTGCGATTAATCTCCCCGCGTTTAATTGGTTACAGGAAACAGCAGTTAAGTACTGGATATGGGATATCCGTACTTTTGTGCATTACTTCATCATTGCGATATTCTTGCTTGTTTCGGGAATAAGCTTCACCTTCAGCCGCAACAATCTTAAGCGAGGCACGAAATTTTTGGTTGTCGCCCTACTGATATCGTTATTCACGTATGTATTTCAGATAACCAGCGGAGACAATACATTCATTTTGATCGGCATCATCCATATGTATGCGTTGACGACTCTCCTGACTTTTCTGATCAGAAGGATTTGGAACAACGACATATTCATAATGGTTTTGGCGTTTGTCATCATCGGTTTGGGCTTTAGTTTCCAATATTGGCATGTGGATTTTACTGATCAATTGAACATGAGCACATTGCCGAGAATCATATATGGATCTTTAGGATACGGAGCAGATTATTTCGGAATCGTACCATATCTTGGCTTCATCATGCTGGGAACGGTCATCGGGAACATATTCTACAAAAATCGTGTATCGCTTGTACCGACCGACAAAATCTCGGAAAAGAATATTTTCATGTTCGCCGGAAGACATTCACTTGGGATCTTTTTGGCTCATCAATTCGTTCTATTCGGTTTGTTATGGGTAGTCGGATTAATCTTTGGATATAGAATGTAAGACCTTGGGAGGGTACAATGAATTTTGAACGGACACTTTACGCTACTTTAAAGGATACGGCAACAAAGTTTCCCGAAAACAACGCGCTTCTGTTCATGGGAAAATACATGAAGTATAAGGAATTGCTCGAAAAAACCGATTCGATTGCCGGAGGATTTGCCGATCTTGGAGTCAAGGAAGGCGATTCCGTCACACTTGCCATGCCTAATATTTTCGAAGCTGTCATCGCATTTTACGCATTGGTGAAACTAGGTGCAGTGATGCACATGGTCCATCCATTGACACCGGTGGCTCAGATGGAAAGATTCATGCAGGAGACCAATAGCAAGATGCTTGTCGTCGTCGACACTTTCTATGGGCATTATCAGAGTCTGCTCAGAAACCAGGAAGTCAGAATGATTCTGGCAAGTCCTGTCCAGTTGTTCGGATCGGTCAAGAATTTCGGGTATAAACTGATAAACAAAAAAAGACTTAAAGAAATACGCTATTCAGGGCAGGTACTTAAGTTCGAACAATTATACTCCGAGAAATCCAGTGAAGAAGCAAAGCCCGACAGTCGCAAGACAGCATGTCTGCTTCACAGCGGGGGAACCTCTGGTGAACCAAAAACGATCGAACTGTCGCATTTTGCCATAAATTTTCTTGCCGACAAATTGAAATATATATTGAATATAGAAGAATTCAACAATGTACACATGCTGGCGGTATTGCCGATGTTCCACGGATTTGGGCTCTGTATGGGTATCCATGGAATGTTTACTTTCGGAGGTGTGAATACTTTGATGCCTAAGTTCAGTCCGAAAGAATCGATCAATTACATAAAAAAAGATCAGATCAACATTATTATCGGCGTGCCTTCGCTTTTCGAAGCGCTTCTGCATGATAAAAAGTTCGATTCTGATCACGTTAGAAATATAAAACAATGTTTCGTCGGTGGTGATTACACCGCCATGGATTTGAAAAACCGTTTCGACGACATGATGAAGAAGCATGGTTCGAAAGCCAGATTGCTTGAAGGTTACGGTCTGACGGAGGTTGTCACTGTCTGTGCTGTCAACACTCTCAGAGACCACAATCAGCAAAGCGTCGGAAGACCATTGCCTGATATCGACATGAGAATTGTCGACCTTACGACAAGAGCATTTCTCAAAGCCGACCAACCTGGTGAAATCGCTGTATCGGCACCAACCATCATGAACGGTTATCTGAATGATCCAGTAGCTACGAAAAGAACAATTGTAGAATTGGACGGAAAAAATTTCGTTCTAACTGGAGATTTAGGCTCTATCGACAAAAACGGATACGTACATTATAAACAAAGATTGAAAAGAATAATCAAAGTATCAGGCATGCCGGTATTACCGGCCGAGATTGAAAATCTCGTCATGAACTTCAGCGATGTCAAAGAAGTTGCAGCCATCGGCATACCTGACAAGGAGAAGAACTTCGTGGTTAAACTCTTCGTCGTCTTCAACAAAAACGTTGACAGAGACCTCATCTTCACAAATATAAAGTCGGAGATCAAAAAGAACCTTGGCCTTTATGCAGTTCCAAAAGTGATTGCGGAACTTGATGTTCTTCCAAAGACTTTGATTGGTAAAACCGATACGATTGCACTTGAAAAACTATAAAAAAAATGCCCACTGTTGGCGGGCGTTTTTTTTAGAACAAACGATGGTCGAAGTTTCTGAAATAAAATACAATCAATTGAGACATAATATCTTGGATTCTCCGAATGTTGTTCACGTTGTCACGGAAAACAACAAACATTGCTTGTACAAAACTTTCAGCAATTACTTTCAAGAAGTACTTGTCGAATTTTCCTGGATAAAATTCATTTACTTTCTTTACTACCAAAGCTTCTAACTGAGCCTTTACTTTGTGATAATGAGTTCCGGATGAGTTGAAAATCATGATGAAGATTTCCCTCGTGTAAGGCTTTAGAACATTCATTACATAAGTAACCAACTGAGCCACATCTTCGTTAGTTTCGATTTGAGTAATATGGAGCTTCTTGTCGAAACTTTCCAAATCATCAATCGCTCTTTCAGCAGGCATCAGAATTTCATTGAACAGTGTTTCCTTATTGCGATAATAACGATAGATATTACCAACAGTAATATTAGCGTTGTCTGCAATTCTTCTCATGTTTGCATCCTGATAGCCTCTCTCAAAGAATTCTAAGATTGCGCCTTCAACTATTGCATTTCTTACTGATTCTTTTAAGACTTGCATAAATAACCTCCCTTTAATATCACTTTTTTAGCATCTTTTGTAGTAAACACTTACGGTTTACACATTCATTATAAACCTAATGTTAACTTTATGCAACTTTAATGCTAAAAATAATTCAAAAAAGTATATTTTTATAGAAGAAACTGAGATGGCGCATTCTTTGCAACTTTTGGAAAGCAATCATTTATAAAAAAAATCAATATCAAAAGATTTTTTGAATAATGCATGCATAGTTGACATTAAATTTCTTAAATTATATAATTAGTGTAAGGTTGTGGGGTGATTGAAATGAAAAAATTCTTCGCGAATTTTGTAGTTTTCTTAGCAGTATTACTTGGTAGTGCCGCGGCTTTTCCATGGAATAGATTGACTGATTATACCTCATATCTGTCCTATATACAGAAAAATGAGGTCATGATCAAAGGCGGTATCGGCGCATTATTGCTGATTCTAGGCTTAATCTATCTGTTGGTTGCCAACCATGAATTCAAGACCAATGGTGAAGTCAGCAAGAAAAATGTCAGAGCAGCATTTCTGCCACTATTCATCTTTTCAGTGGCGATGATGTTGTATGCGACGTCGCTTGCATACCGCGCTTATACAGAAAGTTTCTCAGGTCTTTCTGGAAATATGCTTTATATCATGATTTTTGTTCTTGGAACACCTGTCCTTCTAGCTTTGAACCTGATGATATTCGGCGGACTGTGGACCAGCAATTTTAGTAGAGAATCCAACGGGAAAAGGATTGCACACTATATTTTATTAATAGAGATT
>CAYZPL010000002.1:0-1726 GCA_964480415.1 uncultured Candidatus Izemoplasmatales bacterium | reverse complement strand
GCTGCAGGTGGTGGAATTTCATATTTGTTGAAAACATATGTCGTCAACAACTATACTGGATACGGGACAAAATATTTCATAGGCATAGTTCCTTTAGCGCTGATTCTGTACATTGTTTTAGCTTTCGTATTGAAAGCGAAATCCAGCAGAGACGATGAGACGGCGGACATGATGAGAGAACTCAATCAAAACAAGAACAACCTTAAGCAGGCACCGGCACCGATGCCGAAAAAAGGTGGAAAGAAAAATACAAAAGCGAATTTACCGGTAGCTGATGACAAGAAAACCATAATCGTTTCAAGAGAACAGACCATCACATCTGGTTCAAGTGATATGGATCCGACCAACATGATTTATGAGAATGTCAGTGTCGATCCTGAATTTGCCAAGATGAAAGGGACACAACCTAATTCGATTGAATACTACATTGAGAAACCGAAGATGTTCAAACCGCTTGACCCTACATTCGACGAACTTGTCGCATATGTCAGGGAATTGCCTCATGTAGTGACCAAGATCGAAGATGAACAGATAACTTTTTATGTCGACAGAAAGCCATTCCTGGTACTTATGAACTTAGGTGATTATTACCGGATTGCATTCAAATACGATTTGGAAAAAGGCATCCGTCTAATCATTAAATATCCGACGATTTCCAAAAACAAGAGCACTAGGGACGAACTTTGGTTCAAAGCCAACAATTACGGTGATCTGCCAAAAGAAGTCGTGTATCAAATCGTCAAGACTTCATATGACAATGTCAATGCTTGAAGCAACTCGTTAGAGTTGCTTTTTTTTGAACAAAAACATTGAATGTAAAGGCTTTCTATGTTATTATTTTATCGAGGTGATGTAATATGAAAATAGAAGAGGTTGAGAATCTATTACCCGCTTTGAACGACAAGAAAAACGCATTGACAAAAGGGGAGTTGCAGAGGCGACGTGACGAGTTCGATATTAAGTATATATTTGATTCCTCTAGCTTTGAAAACAGTGGTTTCACTTACAAAGATGTGTGCTTCTTGTTGGAAGACCATTCACGTTTGTTCCCAGACAAGGACGAACACAAGCGACAGACTATAATCAATCATTACCACGCAATCAACACGATCCGCAGGCTTATCAAAAAAGGTGTGCAGTTCGATGAGAAAACCGTCAAGGATCTGCATGAGATTCTGATGGACAAACTTATGCCAGGAGGCTTTTACAGGACCAGAGACCTGTTCATTCTCGGAGCAAAACATGTTCCTCCAACCTACCTGAAGATTTATAAGAAGATGGAACGATACTTCGCGGAATTAAACAATCCGGAATTAAATGGACTCAAGAAAGCGGCTTACGCCCATCTTGAGATCCTTAAAATATATCCGTTCATGGATGCGAACGGAAAACTAGCAAGATTGCTCCTTAATTATCAATTGGAACTTGAAGGATTCCTCCCGATTTCAATCACGAAAGCAATGCGAGACGAATATTACAAGACAATTGATGAATACAAGATAAATAAAGACATCAACCCATTCACAGAATTCATCGCCGAGTTAGAGGCGGACAGGATAAAGAATTTTTAAAGAGAGAGTAGGAATTCTCTCTTTTTATCGACAAGGCGGAGGCAAAAAAACGATGAAATATATCAACTATCCATTTGAAGAAACAAGAAGACTTTCCTTTTATCTGGCGACGGAAGAATTTCTTGCACGCCATTATCCCGCGGAAGAATATTTCT
>CAYZPL010000001.1:0-25739 GCA_964480415.1 uncultured Candidatus Izemoplasmatales bacterium | reverse complement strand
CTATTACATTATATCAAAACGCATTTTAAAATGCAAGATTATTTTTCGTCATTTTGAATATTTGCGGCTTTCTTTTATTGAGTAATGTTATAATGTAAATGAGATTTTAACCGCATGGAGGAAATTTATGAAAATAGCGTTGATAGCTCATGACAAAATGAAACCGGAAATCATTGAATTTGCTAAGAAATACAAATACGTTCTTAAGAAACATGAATTATTCGCCACAGGTACCACGGGGCATAAAGTGATCGAAGCTACCGGGCTGAATATCAAGTGTTTCCGTTCGGGACCTTTAGGCGGCGATCAAGAGATGGGCGCCAAAATAGCCAACGGTGACATCGATCTCGTTTTCTTCTTCCGCGATCCGCTTACAGCACAACCTCATGAACCCGATATCAGCGCTTTGCTGAGGCTTAGCGATGTATATAAAATTCCTTTAGCCACGAACATCTCTACAGCCGAACTTATCGTTCACGCACTTTCCGAAGACGAATTATAAAAATCTGAATATCGATAAACTAATGGTTTAAAAAAGCAAGAATGAAATCATTCCTGCCTTTCGAACCATTTTTTTGTGCTGTTTGCTATTTTGACCAATATCAGCATTACCGGCACCTCAACCAAAACCCCGACTATCGTCGCTAGTGACACTCCCGGATTCATTGGGAACAAGGCGATCGCCACGGCAACGGCCAATTCGAAGAAGTTGCTGGCACCTATCATTCCTGCCGGTGCGGCTATATCATGTGGCAATTTGATCAATTTTGCTCCCGAATAAGCTATGGAGAAGATCAGGAAAGTCTGGATTACAAGCGGTATCGCAATCAAAACTATATGCAAAGGGTTATTAATAATCAGATTGCTTTGTAAAGAGAAGATAAGTACCAAAGTTAGCAACAAACCCGTTATCGTCACCAAACTGAACTTTGGTATGAATTTATCGTTATAATACTCCAATCCCTTTTTCTTGATCATATGCATTCTTGTAAAGGACGCAGCGGCTAAAGGAATCACGACGAATAATACTACAGAAAGGAATAAGGTACCCCAAGGTACACTAACGCCGCTTATTCCCAAAAGCAACCCAACAATCGGCACGAATAATACCAGTATTATCAAATCGTTGGTGGCGACTTGTACCAATGTGTAAGCCGGATTGCCTTTTGTCAATGAACTCCAGACAAAAACCATCGCCGTACATGGTGCCGCTCCAAGCAATATCGCTCCTGCCAGATAATCGTTGGCGAGATTAAGCGGGATCACCGTCTTGAAGATCACCAAGAAGAAAAGACTTGCGATTCCAAACATCGTGAACGGTTTGATCAGCCAGTTGACAATCCATGTCAGAAAAAGACCTTTCGGATTCTTGCCGACATTTTTGACAGATGCGAAATCGATCTTCAACATCATCGGATAGATCATTACCCAAATGAGTATGCCAATTGGTATATTCACATTATAAATTTCTAATTTGTTAAGAAAATCAGGTACACCGGGAATATACTTTCCGATTAAGACACCGATTGCCATGCACACGATCACAAACAATGTCAAAAACTTTTCAAAGAAACTGATTTTGCTTTTTTCCTTATCCATATTATCCTTCAGACTAATGATATCATTTTTATTTCGCTTGTATTCTAGCATATTGATATTCAGCAGTCAATCAATGCAGTCTTTTTATTTCATCCAAACAAAAAAAGCCCTTGATAGGGCTGTTGATGTTTCGTTATTTTTTAGCGTAGATGATTAGTGGTACAAGCATTTCTTCTTTTCTGAGTCCGGCATGTTGGCCTTTGAAAGGCGCCATGTCTCCCTTGGCCATTCTGAAAACATATTTGTCTATGGCAAGTGCCATATAATCGCCAAGGAATTCTTTCACTCTTTCATGTGGTTTTCCGAATCCTAAAAGATGAGATTTCAACACGTCTTCGGATTTCATCAGGATGAATTTATCACGAAAATGCTTGAGAAAGGCTTCTTCGAACTCTGCTTTCTTGTCTTCTTTGATGAAGAAAGCCGTCGCTCTGGTTTCGATTGAAGGCGCATGGACAAATGTTTCGACCAAATCAGGATAATCGTCTATTGGAATTTCTTCGATATCCACCTGACCGTGGTCCGCCGTCAATATCAACAATGTGTCATCGGCGATATTTTCCTGCAAGTATTTGAATCCATCATTGATTTCTTTGACATGGTTGAGGATTTTTTCGGCCCCGGGACCTTCTTTATGCATATAGGAATCAAGTTTTTCCCAGTATGCATATATGTAATTTTCACCGGGTAGTTTTGTCTTTTCCGCTATGGTCTCGCATATCTTGATGAATTTATTGTGTTTTGGTTCTCTGAATTCAGGAAATATTTCTTCGGTGTGAACGTCGCTTCTGGCATTCTTGATCTTAGTATATACATCTACAACCGGAACATATTTTTCCGATACATTGTAATCGAATTTGTAACTGTTGTCATAGAAATCTTCATTGAAATAGAATATTATGCTTTTGTCTTCTTCTTTGATGTATTGGAACCAACCGATCCAACCAGTTTCGACCGGTGACAACCCTGTAAGGACTGATGTCGTAGCCGCAACAGTGGTCGAAGGATAAACCGAAGTCAAAACGTCCTTTTGGTATTTCAAAAGCAGTTTGGCGTTCTTCTTATGTCTCAGTAGTATCTCAGACCCCATCGCATCGACAAGAAAAAGAACCACATTGCGATATTTCTTCGCAAGTTCTTTATCCAGTATCGGTAACGTGGCGTGCTTATGTTCAGCTCCGTAATATTCTAGAATCGAATTAGTGATATTCATAATCGAATGATCATAATCCGGATATACCAATTTATACATCTAATCACCCTTCCGCAAAACTGCGTCTTATTTTTGGTACGAATTTAACTCTTCTATATAGGAAATATCCCAATACGGTTGCTAGGAAATTGCTGATAAGCATAGACAACCAGATGCCTAATGGTCCCATATTCGTAAATGCTATAGCCAAGAATACAAGCGGCAATCTGAATATCCATAGTCTTACAATCCCCAGCACCATCGCAAATTTCGTTTCTCCGCTACCTTGATATGTGGAGAAGAAAATCTGAAAAATGGCCATCAGAGGCAAACCTAAGCCGATATAGAGCATATATTGTACTCCTTGTTCGATTGTCGCCGGATCGTTTGTGAACAATCCGATGATATCCTTCCTTAAGGGTAGAATCAAAATAATACCCAGTATCATAAATGCCACACTGATGAACATGCTTTGTCTGATCGCCTGCTTGGCTCTTGCAATATTTCCGGCACCGACATTCTGTGCGATATAGATTGCGACTATCGCGCTAATGGACATAATCGGGAACAGCACGATTGAATTGATCCGGTTCCCCAGATAGAACGCATTGTACACCGCATCGCCATAAAAATTTATCTTTGCGTTCAAGATTACAAATCCGACCGCCTGGATCGATTGTCCGATTGAAGCCGGTATTGCGACATTGAAAAGGTCCTTGGCTATATTGAGATTGAAACTCTTGATGTTGAATGTCGCCTTGATTCCGGTTTTGCTTTTTAGCAAGAAAAAGATTATTCCCGGCAACATTAGATTATTTGCGATCATTGTCGACAGTCCGGCTCCCATTATGCCCCAATGGAACACGAGAACGAAAATCGGCGTCAATATTATGTTCAGTACGATCGCCATCGTACTGACTATAACGGGTGTGGTCGTATCTCCGGTGGATTGTCTTACGGCTTGGAATCCGAAAGACAGGAACATGATCGGCAACCCGAAACTTCTGATTCGGATATAGGTCACCGCATAATCGAGCTTGTCTCCTGGCGCTTGCATCAGACTCAAAATCATCGGTCCGAACATATATACCATTATATTAAATAATATACCAAGTCCCAAGCTAAGTAACAATACGTTGTTCGCAAATTTTTTAGCATTTTTCATATCGTTCTTACCGACGTACTGTCCGATCAGCGCATTTCCAGCGATACTAAGACCGATTCCGAACGATAGGAAGATAAAGAAAATCGGCCAAGTCAAGCCGACCGCACCTTGCGATTGCGTCGCTTGAGTTATATCCGGTAATTGACCCAAGGTGACCGCATCCACAAGGTCTTGCATAGTCTTGACTATATTTGCCAAGAAGACCGGAAGGCTAAGAGCGATTATACCCTTCCAAATCGGTTTGCCATACAATATCAACTTTGTCTTTTTTTCGCTTGTTTCGGTCATCCTGACTTGCTCCTTAGGAAAAAAATAATAGCGTACATTCCGTACGCCATTATATTTAATGCATATCTGCACAGTTTGTAAATGGTGCCGAAAACAGGAATCGAACCCGTAACCTACTGATTACAAGTCAGTTGCTCTACCAGATTGAGCTATTTCGGCATGGTGGAGGTTGACGGGCTCGAACCGCCGACCCTCTGCTTGTAAGGCAGATGCTCTCCCAGCTGAGCTAAACCTCCGAATTTTTCTCGCATAACAATTTTACTATTTGTATTAGGTAAAGTCAAGAAAAAAATTCCAAAATGATTATTTTTTTGAGGTTATCAAAAAAATATCCATATACCATTCAGAAAAAGCCAATTTCTCACCTATTCATATAACTTGTAAAATGTATTCAATTTTTTCATGAAAATTGTTACAATCAACAGATCGGCGCTTCCGCCGAAACTGAGATTGTTATCTCTGCAGTACTCGTCAAGCTCTTCAACCAGCGATTTTTTGTATTTGACCAAAGCAAAGAATTTTTCTTTGTTCTCAATATATGCATCATAAGACCCGGATCTCTTCAACAGATTGGTATCCTCTACCTCGGATATCAGATATGCGAGCGTCTCGATGCGCTTTTCGACGGAAAAATCACTGAGATATTCCAATGCTTCCAAGACATGTGTAAACCCGAGCGCGGCTTCTCCTCTCGCTCCGAGTATGCCATATTTTTCATATGCCTCGTGACCGTAGGAATCTCCTGGCTGATCTAATTCATCAAGTATGCCGCTGACCAGATACGAAGCCAGATCCGGTACATCCCATCCGTAATCGTGATGATAAAGCAAAAATGCGAAAGCTGAAACAAACAGACCCATGTGGAATATCAATCCCTTATACGCATTGACATTGTTGGTGGTTTCATACATTTTGTTTTCTGCTTTAATGCCAATTTTCCTGATTGCAGGAAAAATGCTTTCTATTTCATCACTTGAACTGGCAAGATCGTACATTTCCATTATGAAAGGAAGAATCGTTTTCGCGGCTTTTAGCATCAGCTCGTAATCCATGTCCGGATGCGATCCGTTTGTCTTCGGAGTAACAAGTCCGAATTTCGGATCAAGATCCAGTTCCAGTTTTATACTGTCAAATACCATCTTTTGGATTTCATTGTAAAAGTATCCGTTGACTTTTTCGCGGATTACCGACAGTGTTTCCTCGAGTGTATGCTTTTTGGATACTATGCAGTTGAATGCTATGTCATCGCATATATAACATTTTCTTGGAGTTTCCCGAGAAAATTCATGGTCTTTCTGATACACATCGATGTCGATGAACCTGCCAAGCTCATGTGCATCTTCGATTTCCATCATCCTTTTCTTCAGCTTTTCGCCATCTTTATGTTCGAACAAAAAGAAATAAAGCGGCCCGTCGTCAGAATCGATGAATATATGCTCACTAGAATCCTTGACTACAAGATTGTAAAACAGTCCCAAAAGCATATACGCTTCCTGGATGTTTTTGTTGTCTCCGGGAATATTCGCTTTCAGACAAACCATTATAACGTCACCTACAAGTTTGTCTTCAATATATAACCATCTTCTTCTTTCTCTTGAACTCAGGATTTTTTCTTTGATAGATTCCATTAGAATACCTTCGTTTTATAGATGCAATCGATGATTGTACCATCCCTGTATTCAACGAAGCCGACTATTTCATCGGTTGTTTCTATCTTTCTTGGTTTACCTGTAATACTGTGCGCCAAATCATATAGTTCCTTTATCGTATATACAGGCAGAGGCCTGTTTTGCAGTTTTTTCAATAAATCCTTTCTCAACGGATTTATCGCAATCCCTCTTTCGGTGATCAGAATGTCAATGTCGCTTCCCGGAGTGGTCACTGTCATGACTTCATCCTTGATGAGCGGTATTCTCGATTTGATCAATGGGGAAATTATTATTGTCAAGTCAGCACCTTTCGCAATATCGGCGTGTCCGCCGCTTCCACCGATAAGATTACCCAACGAATCCGTCGTTACATTCACATTGAAATCAAGATCTATTTCCGCAGCTCCCAAAATGACGAAAGAGAGTCTGTCGCAAACGGGATCCTTTTCGAATGGATTACCATACTCTGAAGCTGACATCGCCAAATGGTTCTTGTTCTTGTGGAATGATTCTACCGCGTCCAAATCAAAGCATTGTACATCGTATAGTTTGTCGAACAATCCCTGTTCGAGCATTTCTACATAACTCTTCGTTATTCCGCCTGAACCGAAAGAACCTTTGACTCCTTTTCTTTCCATGAGTTCCTTGACATATTTCACGACTGCCAATGATGTTTTTCCGGCTCCCGTCTGCATGGAAAATCCGTTTTCTATCATACCCAAATCATCTAGTAGCATTGAACAATCCTTGGCTATTTTCAGGCCGATCGGATCTTTCGTCAGTTGCGTCGTACCCGAAATGATGCCTTCGGAATCACCAATCGAATCAAGGACGACAACCGCGTCCACATATTCGCCATTCAGCTGGAATTCATCAAGTTTGTCAACTAAGGAATCCGTCACTAGTATCACTTTACCTGCATATTCGAGATCACTTACAGCATAACCCAAAGTTCCACATGCGCTTTTACCAAAGGCGCCAGTACCGTTGCCCTGCTTGTCCACAACCGGACACGCCAGAAATGCATAGTCGATCTTGAGATCGCCGCTTTCAATCGCTCTGGCTCTGCCTCCGTGTGTGTCCATTACCAGTTTGCCAGCCAATTTTCCTAGGCTGATGGCTTTCGCTACCGGACCATTCACATAATTTGTATGAATGTCGGTAACATTCTGATTCTCGATCAGTTTCACCAAATTTGTGTAACTTGGAAAAATCGAACTTGGAGCAAGATGGATGTTTCTTAGGTTCCTTTGATCAATGATTTCACAGACATCCTCAAGAACATGGTCTCCATTACGTAGATGATGATGGAATGATATCGTACTGCCGGACGATATTCCGAAATGATCGAAAGCGGATGCGAGATCATTGAAAAAAACAGTTTTTGACTGTCTTTTTTTCTTCGGAATCAATCTCCGCTCTTTTGTTTTGTAATCATCGCTTGAGACAAATGGTCTCAAGTCATCAGGAATGTTTCTTCCGACTCCGTTTTTCATACTACACCTACAATAATTGGTATTTCTTGGCTTTGTCGATTATTTTCTGCGCTTTCTCGATTATCGGTTTATCAATCATCTTGCCATCGACTTTGAATGCGCCTTTTCCTATTTTCAAATTCTCTTCATAAGCCACTAAAACCTTCTTAGCCCATTCGATCTGAGCTTTTTTAGGTGAAAACACCTCGTTGACAATTTCCAACTGATTGGGATGGATGCACGCTTTCGCCTTCATTCCCAGCGCATACGCTCTCAGCGCGTCTTTTCTAAGACCTTCTTCGTCATATATGTCTGTGTAAGGCGTATCAATTGAGATGATGTTGTTTGCTGCGGCCGCATAGATCACTTTAGATCTTGCGAACAGGATCTCTTTTCCCTTGCCGGTTCTTTCGATCTCCAGATCGTTGCACAAATCCTCAGCACCCAGGAACAGAGCCTCCACTCTTGGTTTCTCTGCGATTGTTTCTACTTCTATTATCGATTTTGCCTGTTCTACCAAAGCGATTGTTTTGGTCTCTTTCAGGTCGTTTTCTTTTTCATATGCGAAAAGTTCTTCATTGAGAATATCAAGATTCTCCTTTGTCGCTTTCGGCAAAAGCACATAATCTATTCTTTTTGAAGAAAGGAGTTTCAAATCATCTTTGAAGAAGGATGTATCCACAGGATTGACTCTTAGAATGATCGTCTGCGCGAATGATTGTTTCGTCAATAGGAAATTGAGGATGAGATTTCTGGCGTTGTCCTTTTCGGAAATGCTCACCGAATCTTCCAGATCGAAAATGATGGCATCGCTTAAAAAGATGTCCGCATTCTGGATCATCGAAGGATTGTTTCCAGGAATAAAAAGGAGAGACCTAAACATCGCTCCTCATCCTTTTCACAGCGCTTATGACTCTGGATTTGATTGTATAATCCAATGCGCCTTTATCTTCAATTACAATTTCGACGTTGTCTGCATTCAATTCATCCAATGTTTTCTCGACAGTCTCTTTGATCTGGTCATAGAAAAACGCTCCAACAACACTGTTGATGACCACTTTTCTCTTATCAGCCGGTTTTACAGTCACAAAACAATCGTTTGATTCTTTGGTTCCTGCGGTCGCTATCATATCCTTTATCTCCTTTGATTCGCTATTGCTAATACTCTGTTCATCACATTCTTGACAATCATGAATCCTTCATCTACTCCCATGCCCGGCTTTGCCAGACATTGGGTCGCCTTGCAGGCGATCGCTATGTTGGTGGTCACTTCCGCCGAGATGTTCGTCTCGTTGCAAGTTCCTCCGCAATAACTACCCACTCCGGTCTTATTACAATATTGTATCGCCTCGATGACATTGTTCACTCCGCCTAGGTCAGGGGTTTTGATCTGTAACATGTGTCCTGCGCCCGCGTCTGCGAAATCGATGATGTCTTCAAGAGTGTTACACCATTCATCGGCGACGATTTCCAATTTCGAATATCTGTCGTTGAGTTTTTTTGTTATTGTTTTCAAATAATAGATTGTGTCTTCTTTGTTTCCGCCGTCGATCGGGCCTTCGATACGAAGTGTGAAAGGTTCGGCGGCTTTCTCAAGTTCTATGAGGTAATCGACGATCCTATCGATATCATTATCGAACGCCATGCCGATTGTACCGTAAACATCTATGTGCAGTACCGGATGATATTTTTCATTCGGTTTGTATTTCATAATTCTGTTACTGAGCCATTTTACATAATTAAGAAGTATCTCGCCGTTTTGTCCGAGTTTATCATTGACGTTGTTGATCAAGGCATGCGGCAATACATCTGCTTCCTTCAAAATCATCTTGTCGACGTTTGTGTATCTGTCGTCGCCACTTTGTGTGAATACAGGAACGGGTTGATATACTTCCTCGACAATATTATATTCTTTTCTCACGACTTCCGCCATAGTCAACCTGTTATTTACGGCTACAGCGCTCAAAATCGCTTGTGTGAGGCCATATCTTATAGCAGTATGAAGTCTTTTGCCTTTGATTTTCATCTTGTCATATTTCTCGGCTAACGGTTTGAAATTACTTAAGTCCTCGCCAATCAGTCGGGGTTTGATTTCATTTTCGATGAAAGGGATGTATTCGTCCGCAAGGAACAAAGGATCCCTGCCTCCGGTACCTGAATATTGTACCGCTGCGCAATCTCCGTAGCCGACAGACCCATCATCCAGCATGATCTGGATTGAGATAGCCTCCCCTTTTTGACGGATTGACGAGAATCCCGGTATGACCGGTTCACCGATATACATCATGCCGTCTGAGACTGCCCCGGATTTTATCGCTTTCTGATCATCGAAAAAGAATCCGGTGTAAGATTTTGTTAAGATTATGTCCTTGATTTTCATATTTTCACCTTATTTTTGTGGTCTTCCAATTAATTTTCCTTTGCTAACCGAGTAAACATCATCCACTGTCAATTGGAAAGATATCGCTCTGTTTTCCGATTTTGCTCTTTCTGCGATTTTCTTATGGTGGAATTCTTTGATTTCTTCACTAAATCCCAAGTTGCCGAATTCAAGAATTCTTATGCGTCCGTCGTTGTCTCTTGCCGGCAGAATCCTGCCTGCGTTGCAAGTGCTTGGCGCGAACGGAACGTCAATAAGTCCTTGTTTGAAAGCTTTCACTGTACCAATTGCCAAATCGCCTTCGCCGACTTTCATAATGGCGTCCATCAAGCAATCCACTTCTTTTTTGATCTGTGCTATTTCTTCTTCCAGATCTTTGCTGTCCGACATTGTTTGATCTTTCAACATATTGACGATGAATTTAGAAGCTTTTATACCCAATCCGTTTGCTTCCTTTGTCGGAATTCCAACTGATTCCTGTGGTGATTTGGTAATCAGTTTTGTCGCTTTCGATAAAGCCGCGACAGTCGAACTGAAGGATATCAAAGCCATTGCTTCAGCTTCATCCGTCGGGAATCCTCCCATCCACTGATGGAATACGGTTGTTACTTCCATGTCTTTGTACCCGTATTTCTTCAAATAGCGGTTCGTCTGGTCATAAAGCGCATTGATGGCAGCTACGTCCTGAATCAGATTGCCGCCCATTCCATACCCGACCGTAATGTTTTTGACACCTTGTTCAGCTGCCAAAAGCGCTTCGATTATCATTATTGTATTGGAAATTGATGGCGGAACCAAAGTGCCGGTAAGCGGTCCGAAAGGTTCGCGGTTGATCTTTATTCCTCTTTCTTCGTAATATCCGACAAGACGATCGCAGTATTGCCAATTCTTGATGGATACTTCTAGCGGAACCGATTTGGCGTAGGGGATATTATAGGAAATCCCTCCACCTTCATTTGAAGTCCATCCCGCTGCGTGGATGATTTCCGACAATAGTCTCGCATCGGGTGTTCCATGTCTTGCTTCGATTGGAACATTTACTGATTCATAGACTTTTTTACACATTTTGACGCCATAGTTGACAGCCGGAAATCCATTGAGAAGCGCCCTGTGTTTGGCGATGCTTTCTTCCAATCCTTTTTCGGCTTCCTGATATCTGTTCTGTCTGGTATAGCTGTCTATGGTAGATGGAACGAAATCAGCACCACATTTTTCCAGATATTGTAATAACTTTATATGCTCGTCCAGTTCCGGCACGCCGGCTCTAGGCTGGACAAGAGTCAAGCCTTCAGCTTTAGCTTTATTCAGTTTGATGGCGAAATTCTTATGCTCAGGTACGTTTCTCAAATAATCTACTGCCTTGTCCAAGTCCAACTCTTTTTCGTTACCTGTTTTCCAACTTGTCAAAACTTGTTTTCTTATTTGCAGAAATTCTTCCTCGGTAAGTTTTTTGTTTCTTAGCTCCATATCATATTCCTCAAATTCTTTTTATGTACTTCTTCATTAGTCTTAGCGCCAATAGCGGTTCTTTCTGAGAAAGCAATCCCATAGCCGCCATGATGTATCTCGTGTCTATCATGAAATGCGGATGAAGTGGCCTCAGTTCGGTTTCGTTGTGCAAAATGTTGGTGGTTTTTATCAAGATGTCTTTTTGATGTTTGGAATTGATCGTTACGCCACCACTGCCGATCACGTATCTTATATCCGTTAAGTCTTTTCCAATCTGATTGTACATCGTACCCATCGGAGTCAGCACTTTCTCAATCTTGCCGCAGTGTCTGTTCATCGCTCTATATGCGCACATCTCCGCTAATAGCTGATCGATGAATTCATCATGCTGATTCTCAGGAAGAGATGCCACATCGATGTATCTTTTAGCTACTTCGGCTTGGATATCGACGCCTTTTTCCTTGTTTATGAATTCTATTTCCTGTCTGGTCAAAGCCTTGATAATTCCCGGAGCGGAATATCTCATACCCAGGTCTCCTTCGACGGTCCTTTTTGCGAAAGGTTCTTCCAACCCGTGTATCAACACGTCACTCCGTTTTGAAGCGTTGCATATCGAATATAGATCCGTTGTGGCTCCGCCAATGTCAAGGACGACGATATCGCCCCAACCAGGTTCATCCAAATATCCTCTTGATAAAAGCAATGTCGCATCAAGTACCGCTTTCGGTGTCGGCAAGACAACTTCATCGATTTCCTCTTCTATCTTTTTGATGCCTTTGGCTGCGATGATCTTTTTAAGGAATATTTCTCTGATCTGTTCTCTTGCGCTATCGATATTGAGTGCGTTGATTTTCGGCATCACGTTGTCGCAGATGTATCCGTCCATCTCGTACTTATCGAAAATCTCTTTGATTTCGTCCTGAGCGGATTTGTTACCGGCGAAGACAATCGGTTTCTTTATGCCCATTTTACCCAACATTTCCGCATTAAAAATGACACATTCGGAATTGCCACCGTCTGAACCTCCGGCAAGCAGAATGATATCGATTTTCTTATCTATTATCTGATTTACTTCACTAGTGTTTATATGATGTGAGAATACCAGGTCGACTTTCGCTCCCGCACCGAGGCAAACACGTTTCGCAGCCTCGACAGTTAGCTCCTCAACTAGACCAATAGCGGCCATTTTAAGGCCGCCAGCAGCTGATGAACAAGCAATTACTTGATCAAATTTTATCTCTTTTCCTATGCTTTCATAGATGCTCTTAAGGGCACTATGATATCCTATGCTAATGTCGGTTTCGACAGTCGTAAAATGAGAAGCTGTCGCTAAAATATCGGAAGCTTCTGAATCAACTGCACAAAGTTTTGTGAAAGTGGAACCAAAATCAATCAGCAAATAGTTTGCCATGCTTACTCTCCCAAGTCCTCTTTTAAATCTGATAGTGCTTCATCTATAGGTGTCCCGGGTGGATAGATCCTGTTGAATCCCATCGCCATGAATCTTTCTTTGACTTCTGAGAAATCCTGTTTTCCAACCACAATGTTGCCGCCGACGTAAAGTGGAATGTCTCCTATGCCGGCTTCTATGCATTTGTCCCTCATTCCTCTGCAATCAATCTCACCATGACCGTAGAGTGAAGATACCATAATCAAATCGGCGTTTGTCTCGATCGCCGCATTGATAAAATCCTCCTGTGAAGATAATACTCCGATGTTTATAACGTTGTATCCAGCGTTATGTAGAGTATATTCAATAATCTTGTTTCCAACAGCGTGAACATCGGAACCTATCACGCCAATTACAATCGATTTCAATATTATCTCCTTATTATTTGTAAGCGTTTTTATCACTTGTATAATTATAACATAGTCATTATAACTTTTAAAGTTAAAAATTCAATAATTTCGATAGGTCAAAATCTAGAGAATATTTGCCAGAACAAATAGATAATCACTCAATCTGTTCAAGTATTTCAATTCGATTTTCAGATCGGTTCTTTTGTGTTTTTCCAAGTACTCAACCAGCCTTCTTTCACACTTCCTGGCTATTGTTCTCGCATAGTCAAAAAACGCTCCGTTCTGCGTTCTTTCACTACCAGGAAGAACAAACCTCGCCTCAATCGGTTTCTGGTCGAGAATGTTCTGGATCTCCGACTCAAGGAAAACCACGTCGTGTTCTTCGACCCTGTCGATCTTATTGGCCAAATCGGACTTAGGCGAAACGGCTACTCTAGCGTTGATGATCTGTAACTTTTTTTGGATCTCTTTGATATATTCATAGTTCGTGAAATGATATGCCAAACCCAAAAAAGAACTAAGTTCGTCAATCGATCCCATGGCTTCGAATATGATGTCGTTTTTCTTGTATGTTTCATTCCCGAAATCTTTTGATTCTCCGGTATCTCCGTTTTTCGTGACAATTTGATCCGTCTTTTTTATATACATTTTATCCCCTCCCGGGTCATTCATGTTTTTTGATCAATTCATTAACTGCGAAGGATGCTACATCTTCAGCGAAACTACCTGGACCGAATCCGGCATCATAACCAAGTTCTTTGGCCAACTCGTGAGTGATTCTGGCTCCTCCGACAATCAAAAGCATTTTGTCTCTGATTCCTTCGGCTTCAAGCAATTCGACCAACTCCACGAGGTTTTTAATGTGAACGTCTTTTTGCGTCACCGTCTGCGATACAAGAAGCACATCCGCCTTTTTATCTATCGCTTCTCTGACAAAATCTTCGTTCAGAACTTGGGAACCCAGATTATATGCCTTGATTCCCTCATATCTTTCGAGCCCGTAATGTCCGGCGTAGCCTTTCATGTTCATGATAGCGTCGATGCCGACGGTATGAGCGTCGGTTCCTGTCGAAGCACCGACGAAAACAATATCTCTATTCAGCTTTTCCTTTATAAGGGATTCTATCTCTTTTCTTGACAAATGTTTTGTCTTTATTTCTTCGACATGGATTTTATCCAAATCCACTGAATGGGTGATTGAACCATATACAATATAAAAGCTGAATCTGTCACCGATTTTCTCTGAGTGGACCACGCTTGGATCGATCAAGCCCATGGATTTCGCAAGTTCTTTCGCGGCGGCGATACCTTTGGCTCCGATTTCTACCGGAAGAGTGAAACTTAATTGGACTTTCCCGTCATTCAGAGTATCTCCATATGGTTTAATCTTCATAGAACGATTCCTCCATTCTATCCAACACTACATTAACATATTTATCGTGCTTTTTAAAGACGCCTGTCAATCCTTTTCCGCCATCAACCAGTCTTTTTGTATTGGCGAAGATACCCATTTCCAATGTCTTGAACAGTCCGTCAGAGGAAATCTGCTTCAATAATTTCTCCGCTTCGACCAAGACCTCTTTGGCTCTCGTCTGGATCAGGCCGTTTTCTTTGAATTCAATTTCATCTCCCAATGATTTCATCGAGGTCTGAATCATCTGCGCGTTCTTGATCGCCATGTATCTGTCTGACAAAAACGGCGTATGGATCGCCTCCGTCATCATACCAAGAAGATGAATGGACTGGTCGGTCAAAGTGGTCGCTATGTTGAACATCACATTCTGTTGGTAGGCTCGGAAAATATTACCATTTATATGCTTCGTCGGGGGCATGTATTTTAACGGTGCATTTGGAAATATTTCTCTAGCCATCTCGGCTTGTGCAATTTCAAACAAAAAACCGTTTTCGACATCGGGATTGATTTCGAAAGCGTGACCCAAGCCCATCAGCTCTTCTTTCAGATGAGCCTTCTTCGCGAAAGCCTCGTTGATGAACTGGGATGCCAAAACCGTGTGGGCTTCCTCAATCGCGTCGCTGGTGGTCAGATAATTGTCTTCTCCCGTATTTATTATGATTCCCGAATAAGCATTTATCAACCGGGAAAAATATTGGTCGATGAATGTCCTCTGCATATTGATGTCGCGGAAGATGATGCCGTACATGCTGTCGTTAAGGAGCACGTCCAATCTTTCTATCGCACCCATCGCAGCTATTTCTGGCATGCATAATCCGGAAGCGTAATTGACCAATTTGATGTATCTTCCTTCTTCTTCGGAGACTTTATCCAAAGCTTTGCGCATGATTCTGAAGTTTTCCTGAGTGGCGAAAGTGCCACCGAAACCTTCGGTGGTTTTTCCGTAAGGAACATAATCAAGCAAAGATTGTCCCGTCGATCTGATAACTGCGATTATGTCTGCGCCAGCTTTCGCTGCCGCTATTGCTTGGACCACGTCTTCATCGATGTTGCCTGTGGCGACGATTACGTACAAGTCGGTTTTTTTCTGCCCGTATTTCCCAATCAATTCTTCTCTAGTTTTTTTGTTTCTCTTGATTATATCCAAATACTTAGTGAAATATGGTTTTAGAATTTCCACAACTTCGTTTTTATCCACCAATTCAAATCCGCAGATGTCAACCTCGTCGTTCAGATAATCGCTGATAAGTTCATCCAAACCTTGTTCGCTGCCTTTAATCGCGCTGGCGACATATGTTGAGATTCCAAGACTGATGTCGCCGTCTCTCATGACATCATCGACGATTCTGTTTGGCACAGGTACGCCGAATTCATCCACACCGTCAATTCCTAAAAGTCTCAGAACGGTCCTTTCGACGCTGACGGTCGAATGAAGATCGATGAAATTCTGTACAATGACGGCTATCTTCTTTGCATATTGCCTGCAGGATATTATTCTGTTTTTATCTAGATTCAGTTTATTCATATTGTATTTCCTCTTTTACATTGATTACTTCAAGCTGGGTTATTTCGGAAAGTTTTTCCCTAAATTCTTTTTCATCGAATGAATACCCTCTTGGAGAAGTCGGGTTATAGCATACAGCCACCAGATTCACGGAATCCAAAACAAATATCCGCCTGTTGATTTTGAAGAGATTGTCCAGATTGGTTTCGTCAAGTTGAATGTTCACGGGTGAATTAACGATGATGTCGAAATCATATTCTTTTCGTTTCTTGACAAGTTCTTTCGCAAAATCGTTTGTCAATGCCTTGGGTAGGAATATATATTTTACATTTTGGTTTGTTTCCGTAAAAAGTTCTTTTCCTTTACCGAGTATACTGCTATGACCGAGTTCAATGATTTCTTCATTTCCATTTACTAGACATACTTTTTCCCTTCCGGAAAGTTTTGCTTTATCAATATATTCCGGTAAGCTGAATTTCTTGATGCTTAGTCTCGCGTTGTTTACGACTTTTTCGATTCTAGCCGAAAGATTGGCTCCAACAACAAAGATCGTGGCTTGAGACAATCTGGCTGTCGAATGCCTGAAGAAAGCACCGTCGATCAAAATCTTTGTTGGTTTGTATTTCTCGATCACCTTGATCAATCTTTGCATATCCGATATGATCGAAGGTCCCGCAACAAGCACATTGCCTTCTTTTGTGATTCTGGCTATGACAATGGTTCCAATCGACGTTCGGATATCTGTCTCTTCCAATATCTCATATTCAGCTTGAAAAGATTTAAGCGTATCCTTTGCAGTCGCGATAATGTATCCGATTTTGGCGAATATTCTCGGTTTTTCCTGATATGTTATCTGATCTATTTCCTCTCCGTCGAGACCAATTGAAGTCACGGCTACCACAGCCTCAAAACAGTTATCAATGATATGGTTGATAACTGTGGTTTTGCCGGCGTTCTTGGCATTGCCGACAACGCTTATGACTTTGTGTTTTTCAATTAACTCGATTATTTTTTTAATGTTCTTTTCCTTCTTTCGAGATCCTTTGGTTCAAGAACCGTCTGATATCCTGATAGAAGCGCGCTGACACCTTCCAGGCTTTTGCTCTTAGGAGTATGGTTTTCATAACACAACGGTTCACTGTAAGTGGTGATCACTCCTTCATAGTTTCTCAAAACCACTTTTCCCGGTGCCTGTGATATGACATAGTTTGGCATGATCGGGATCTTTCCGCCGCCTCCTGGTGCATCTACCACAAAAGTAGGTACACAATAACCGGAAGTGTGTCCTCTTAATCCTTCAATAATTTCGATTCCCTTGGAAACAGGAGTTCTGAAATGCTCGATTCCCAAAGATAGATCGCATTGATAGATATAATATGGTCTTACTCTGATATAGGCGAGTCTCTGAACCAATGTCTTCATGACATCGACGGAATCGTTGATGCCTTTTAAAAGCACTGACTGATTTCCTAAAGGTATGCCTGCATCGGCCAGTTTGTCGATAGCTTTTTTACTTTCAATAGTAATCTCGTCATAATGGTTGAAATGGGTGTTGACCCAAATGGGATGGTATTTTTTCAACATGTTGACTAAATTGTCGGTTATCCTCTGCGGTAGGACAACAGGGGTTCTCGTACCGATGCGGATAACCTCGACATGTTCTATTTCTCTCAACCTTCTTATTATGCTTTCAAGAATTTCATCATTGACAAGAAGCGCGTCTCCGCCAGAAAGTAATACGTCTCTGATTTCTTTTGTGTTTCTGATATACTCTATCGCTTTTTCGATTCTGTCTTCCGACATTCTCTTGTCGGTTTGTCCGGCAAATCTTCTTCTTGTACAATGGCGGCAGTACATCGAACACATATCCGTTATCAGAAACAGCACTCTGTCCGGATATCGATGTGTCAATCCCGGGACCGGAGAATCGACTTCTTCCGCAAGCGGGTCTTCCAGATCGAACTCGGAAATATGCAGTTCGTTGATTGAAGGAATAGACTGCATTTTTATCGGGCAATTCGGATTGCTTGGATCAATCAGACTCAGATAATATGGCGTGACAGCCATTCTGAATTTCGACAACACTTCTCTGATTTCTTCAACTTCCGCATCAGCGATTGGCATATATTTTTTAAGATCTTCTGCGTTTTGGATCCTGTTTCTTACCTGCCAGCGCCAGTCTGTCCATTGTTCCTCGGTAACATTTGGAAAGTATTTTGATTTTCTTTCCAAATATTTATCGTTAGTTATGATCATAGATTCTCCTTTCCATACCTATTCGCAAACAAATCATACATTTCTTTGGATTCTCTTAGTATGTCCAGTGTTATATCGGCATGGTTCTTGGTATAACCGTTACCGATTATCATCAAAGCCTCAGCGGCTATGCCTTCGGCTCCAAGTGCTGCTTTTGTGAATGAGGTCGCCATACTGAAGAAGTAAACCGTACCTGTAGGTTTTGTCGGCAAGATCGTCGCCATCTCCGTATCGGGAACGTTTACAACGTTAATGGTCACGTCTACGCCTTCGTTATTTGTCACAGCCATCACTTTTTCATAGATCTCCATCGGATTTTTGGCGTTGCCGATCATGATATGGTCGCAGACATTTAGATTTTCCAATTCGTGTTTATGTGTGTCGTGATGGATGATGCCGATTATCTTTCCGTTCGGACCAGCGTTCTTTCTCGCCTGATAGGCGCACAATACTCCGGATTTTCCGGCAGCCCCAAGAATCAGAACCGTATCATCCTTTTTCACAAGATTTTTCACTTGTGCAGGAGCTCCGGCCACATCAAGTGCCGCAAGAGCTATATGAGGCGGCATGTCATCAGGGATTTTTGCGAAGATGCCGGTTTCAAACAATATCGCATGTCCTTCAATGTCTACTTGATCCTTGTCCATGTGGATTTCCAGTATTTTATCTATTTTTAGCGGTGTAAGCGATAGCGATACCAAAGAAGCGATTTCATCTCCCACCTTTATATCCTTATGCAGATCTTTACCGATCTCTTCAACTGTTCCTAAAAGCATACCACCGCTTCCGGTTACAGGATTCTGCATTTTTCCTCTTTGTTCGACAATTTCCATTATCATTTTCTTCATTCTCTCGGGATCTTTGTCACAAGCTCCCTTGATTTGTGTGAATGAAGCCGAATCGATGTTAAGAGTTTTGACATTTATCAGTATTTCGTTGTCGTAACATAACATTCTATTGTCTAGCTTTTGCGCTGCTTGAGGTAAAGCTCCTTCAGGAGATAAAACCCTATGTGTTCCGTATTTGCATAATTTCTTCATCTTCTTTTCTCCATTTCCAATATTCTTCTTGTCTCTGCCGGTGTCGCGATCTCGCGTCCGTATTTCTTGGCGATTCGAACTACTTTTTCCACAAGTTCCGCGTTTGATTTCGCCAAAATCCCTTTTTCTATATATATGTTGTCTTCAAGTCCGACTCTGACATGTCCGCCGTGCTTGACTGACAGTTCCGCAAGGGGAAATTCATATCTGCCGATTCCCGCGACGGAAAATGTGGCATCGTTCGGGATACTTTCTTTCATAAAGATAAAATCCCTTTCTTCTCCGGACATTCCACCTCTCACTCCCAGCACAAAGGAATAGTGCAGATGGTTCTTTATCACACCTTTTTTTATGAATCTCAGGGTAGTGTCTATATGTCCTTTTTCAAAACATTCCATTTCGTAGCTGATACCAAGCGTGTTCATCTTTTCGGCGAAATACCTGATGTCGCTCTCGGTATTGACAAAAATGTCGTCACCGCCGAAATTAAGCGTTCCACAATCAAGTGTCGCCATCTCCGGATTTACGTTAAGAACATCCAGGCGTTCGTCTCTTGACATGCCTACCGCTCCGCCGGTTGAAACCTGGATTATGACATCGGGACACTTTTTCAGTATTTTATCGATGATTATTCTAAATCTATCCTTATCTTGTGTCGGTATGCCATCCTCCGTTCTGGCGTGCAGATGGATGATGGAAGCCCCGGCTTTATATGCCGCATATGCCGATTCAGCCATTTCTTCGGGTGTATAAGGGACAGCGGGATTATGTTCCTTTGTGGTCTCCGCTCCGGTTATGGCACATGTGATTATCAGTTTATCCATTGTATCTTTGAAGCTCCTTTGGAACCACACAGGTTCCGATCGCGTAGGTTGTCAGAATCTTTTCTTCCAAGACGTCGCAAGCGCTAGGCGCGATATCCGGGCGCGCTTCAATTACTTTGTAACAATGGAATTCCATCTTTCTCGACGTTTTTCCTTCGGAGATTATTTTCGCTTCCACCTCCAAGAAGTCTCCTGCGTAAACAGGGGCTAGAAAATCAACTTTTTCATACGCTCTGAACAGGCCTTCATCACCGTCTTTTCTGATTAAAAGTTCCGTTGCGGCATCGCCGAAAAGTCCCAATATTCTCGCTCCGTCGACCAGATTGCCTCCATAATGGGCGTCATGCATCGACATTCTCACTCTCAATTTGGTTTCCATCATATAACTCCTTTCATCGATTTGACATCATTGATTATCAATTTTGCTTTGGTTGCTTCCAAGACTTCTTTCACTGTATAGTCAGGATGCACTTCCAATAAATACATCCCGTCCTTTTTGACTTCTATCACCGCCATCTCCGTCACGATCAGATTGACCTGATGCGCAGCGGTAAGCGGCAAGGTGCATTTCTTAAGTATTTTTGGTATTCCTTTGTTTGTATGCCTCATGGCGATGATGACCTTCTTAGCTCCGGTCACCAGATCCATCGCTCCACCCATGCCTGGAACTTTCTTCCCAGGTATTATCCATGAAGCCAAAGAACCTTCCTGATCGACTTCCAAAGCGCCAAGGACAGTCACATCAATATGTCCACCTCTGATGAATGCAAAAGATGTGCATGAATCAATAAACGCGCCTCCAGGCACGATCGTTGCCTTCATTCCGCCAGCGTTTACGAGATCCGTTTCGCAATCGGTCAAGGGACCGATGCCGATGATGCCGTTTTCGGATTGAAAAGTGACTTTTTTATCCTGCGGGATATAATTCGCGACTAGGGTAGGGATTCCTATTCCTAAATTGACCAAATCCCCGTCATTCAACTCAAGCGCAATTCTTGAGGCGATAATCTCTTTATCTGTCACTATTGTCACCTGCCAATATATAATCAACGAAAGGATGTGGTGTGATCACATTCTCCGGATCTATCTCATCTATTATTTTTCTTGGTTCGCAAACGACTATATCAGCCGCCGTAGCGATTATCGGATTGAAATTCCTCATGGTTTGGATATATTTCAGATTTCCGTACTTGTCGGCTATGGCTCCTCCGAGGATCGCCATGTCAGCTCCCAAAGCCTCTTCCAATAAATATTTTTGTCCCTTAACCTCGATGATTCTCTTGCCTTTCTCAACCATCGTATCAAGTCCTGTCGGTGTAAGAATACCGCCTAATCCAGCTCCGTACGCTCTGATCCTTTCTGCCAAAGTCCCCTGAGGTACAAGTTCTACCTCCATCTTTTTCTCATTCATCAAAGTGCCGACTGTCGGATTAGTGCCGATATGCGAAGCTACAAGCTTTTTCACTTGATTGTTCACGATCAGTCTCCCTACGCCCTTGTCTTCAAAACCGCCGTCGTTACAGATTATGGTAAGATCTTTGACATCAGCCTCGATCAGAAGATCGATCAGACGTTCAGGAGATCCGTTGCTTAGGAATCCGCCGACCATGATACTCATTCCGTCTTTTAAAAATGTTTTGAATTTCTTTCCGTCAATAAAAGCTCTCATGTTCTCTCCTTTCATATAAAAAGAGCTGCTATATTAAAAAATATAACAGCTCTCCATTCTTTCAAAATGGCAGTAACTGAACTTTTGTGTTCAGTCCCCAAGAGAATACTTATGAACAAATAATCCCTTTCGGCAACATGTTCCTTCTTAAGTCAAATAAGGTTCATCTTATATTGAATGACGAAATACCAACAAATTGCTCCTCTGTGATTTATTTAATTACATAGTAATTATACTGAATAATGTAAGCGTTGTCAATATAATTCGAGCGGATTCTTGAATGTTTCGAAAAGCCTTAAAAATAGCATCATTCAAACTGTTTAAAAACGTCGTGTTTCCCGATGAAATTCATCGCTTCCTTTAATATTTCCTTGTCGGTTTTGAACGTCAAAAGTTCTTCTGCTTCATCATATGTATAAAAGTCCACTTTCGCAATTTCTTCAACCTGCCTTTTCGGTGTGTCCGTTTTTGCGATGCCGATGAAAAAGATGACATCCTTCAAAACGCCTTTATATGGGGAGTAGGAACTGACGAATCTGAAACCGTCGACAATTACACAATCGATATCCGTTTCTTCTTTTGTTTCCCGATACGCAGTATCGTATTCGGTCTCCCCCGGTTCCACATGTCCCTTCGGAAATGACCAGTGACCAAGATTCATTTTGACAAGAAGGATTTCTTTGTTCTTATTGAAAACAATACAACCACAGGATTTTTCCTTTCTCATGATATCACCTCTAAACTTATATATATGTCTATTATAGTATGTAAACGAATATTTTCAATGGCTTATGAAATGAAAAGCGAAGTTCACTTCAGATCTTCGCTTAATATATGTCTATTCCTTTTTTCTATAATGATGACCAAAACCAAGAGCACGGCTGCTATCAAGAAAGTCATAGCGCTTGAGTCGAACAAAAGCAACGGATTTTTCTGAAATACGAACCCTCCGGCCAAAGGGCCGATTATCATGCCAAGGGACACGAACGATTGCCTTACTCCCATGATTTTTCCGTATTCGCCTTTCTTGGCGTGCAGCGATATGTAATTCTGTTCAAGCGGTTGATGAACAGCTCTGAGTATGACATAAACCATGAAAACTGTATAGATCGTCAGCAGGAAATTGGTCGCACGGAAAACATAAACGATGATTGCCGCGCTGACAACCTGGATGATGATCATCGCCACAAGCTGTTTCTTGAATTTCGCGAATATCGGTACGATCACGACGCTCGCGAAAAGTGACACAAACCCACTTACCATCACGAAAAGCCCCAATGTCTCCGGTGTAAAATGAAGATTGTTGAAATAGACGTCCTTGTATTTGTCAAGATTGGTTACTCCCATGAAAATGAACGCCAATGAAATCAGGAACAACAACAAACTTAATCTCATTTTGCCGACGGATTTGAGACTCTTAAAGAAACTCGGTTTATATTCTTCAATATCCGGTTCTTCTTCAATGTCTTTTAACAGCACAAGCACTACCATGGCGTAAATCACATTCACAATCGACTGAACTGTGAAAATCTGACTGTAATCCGTCACATGCAACAACTGTACAAAGAATGGATTGGTACCGAGAAAGCCTCCCACGAAATAGCCTATCGAGGTTCCCAGTGTAGTGGCTGCTACGCCGTAAGCCAGATATCTGGCCCTGTCTTTGAGAGGCGTCAATTCAATGATATAGCTGGCATATAGTGCAACGGTGCTAACGACTCCGAATCCGCTGAAGAACCTGAAAAAGATCATCCAATATTGGTTGTGAGCGAATCCGAAAAAGAATTGTCCGATGCTATACATCAACAATCCGATCACAATATATCGTTTCTTTTTTCCCTTGTCGCCAATCGTTCCCCATATCGGTCCGCCGACCATGAGTCCGAAACTCATCGTCGCGAAAAAAACTCCGAACATGAAATCCGGTATTCCCTGGCTCCTGACCAACCATGGTGTTACAGGGTGGCCAAGATTATGGATTATGCCTTGTACGAAATAGAAAACGATTATCAATCTTACTTTCTTCATATAAACACCCTAAACATGTAACTCAGAATATTATATCATATACAGTCGAAATTTTAATGCCATAAGTAAAAACACATATATGATTCCTTTTAACAAAAAAAGACGAAAAATCCTTCGTCTTTCTGTTTTTTTGATGGCGGAGTAAGAGAGATTCGAACTCTCGCGCCGGTTACCCGACCTACACCCTTAGCAGGGGCGCCTCTTCGGCCACTTGAGTATTACTCCAATTAACAGTCAGCCATATTATTTTACTTTGTTTTCAGCCAACTGTCAACAGTTTTTTAATTGATGTATGTTTCGTCTTGTTTGATTTCTTCTTCAGCGGGTTTTGGTATTTCCTTTTCTACTTCTGGTTCTTTTTTCTGTTTCTTTTCAGGTTGCTTTTCCGCATTCAATTTCTTGGAAGTCTCGCGATACTTGCGATAACCTCCGTAACCGTCATATCCAAGATAACCGCCGCCGCCTACTGCGATGAACAATACTAGCCAGCCTAAGGTGACTATGATGTTCTGGTTAAGAATTGTAAGCGTCAGGACAGCCGAACCCAGACCCACAAATAATAGATGAGCCCAGAATTTGATAGGTTCTGTCTTTTCTTCGAAATAGTATAGTGACACAAAATATATGATGCCTCTTGCGAGTAAGAAGAATGTCAACAAGTACCCATATAATCCCGTCCAGAATGAAGATGTGCCTGATGAACTTGACACTTTACCAGAAAACACTGCATAAATCATTAATCCGCCTAAAATCGCATCGAATATGATCTCGATCAAGTTGATAGTTCTCAAAACCTCTTTTTGCAAGGTCTTCATCAAAGGGTAAACTCTGAAGAGTGAGAAAATCACCACAGCTATACCTGTAGCAGCGTACACAACTTCCTCTTGATAGATTTTCATAAGGATACCGGAAGCGATCAATATCGCCGCCAACGCCCATTTTACAGCCCAACCGTAACCAAACTTAGTTTTTGCCATAAGAATCCTCCTTTATATGTGTCTTATATTTATAATTATAATATATTCTCTAATTAAAACAATGAATCTCAATGAAATTGCTAATTAATGAAACTTGGTTTTGTTTTCGGATCGATCATTGTCAGTTGCAGTCTTTTTCTATCGATATCCACTGCCAGAACCCAGACTTTGATGATGTCTCCGACACTTACCACTTCAAGTGGATGTTTGATGTACTTGTTGCTCATTTTCGAGATATGAACCAACCCCGCCTCTTTGATGCCAACATCCACAAAAGCTCCGAAATCAACGACATTCCGCACGGTCCCTTGCAACTCCATATCAGGTTTCAGGTCTTCCAGTTTTAGCAATTCGCTCTTTAGAAGCGGCTGCGGGAATTCATCACGCAAATCTCTGTTTGGCGCAATGAACGCATCAAGAATGTCTTCCACCAGAATCACGTTTTGATGGAGATCCTTGGCGATTTTATTTTTATCCGTCGCACTGATGCGGAATTTGCATATCGGTGTTCCGATATCTTCCACACTCAACTTCAAATAATCCAAAATCTGTTCCGCCAGTTCATAACTTTCCGGATGGATCGGTGTTTTATCCAAAGGATTGTCCGAATTCAGTATTCTCAAGAATCCGATCGACTGTTCGAAAGTCTTCGGACCCAGATCGGATACTTTCTGTATTGCTTTTCTGTTTTTGAATGGTCCGTTCGATTCTCTGTATTCAACTATGTTCTTAGCTACTTTGCCAGACAATCCGGAAACATATTTCAATAACGAGAATGAAGCGGTGTTGACATTGACGCCTATCTGGTTGACGGCCGTCGAAACGACGAAATCAAGTGAATCGGATAGTTTGGATTGCGTTACGTCATGTTGATACTGGCCCACGCCGATGGATTTCGGGTCGATCTTGACAAGTTCGCTAAGTGGATCCTGCATTCTTCTAGCGATGCTGACAGCGGACCTTTCCTCGACTTGGAATTCAGGAAATTCTTCTCTCGCCAAATCAGACGCGGAATAAACGCTGGCGCCGG